>NZ_CALHGG010000160.1 GCF_938029845.1 uncultured Capnocytophaga sp. | reverse complement strand
GCTAATGAGATAGGTTTTGTAAGGGCTTCCTTACTTAGCTTGAACTTATAATCACTTACCTCATCTATGATTTTTCCTTTTTTTACTATATTCTGTAACAAACCAATAGCTCTTACGAAGTTAGATTTACCCGAAGCATTAGCTCCATAGATAGCACTTAAGCGCAGAAAATCTACCCCATTACAATGTTTCTTATGGTGTGGCAAGTGTTCTGAATCATTGGTAAGGAGGTTGAATTCCGTTTCTTCTTCAAATGAATATAGGTTTTTTACTTGAAATCGTATAAGCATATTCTTGCTGTTTGTTCTCTGTTAAGGCTTTAGCTCCAATGGAACAAAGATAGTAAAAAAAATGAATAAATTCTATCAAATGACCGTCAAATAAAAACATATTGTTATTCTATAAGGCCATTAGAGTATTTTCTGCAAATATACAAATTAAAAATAAAAATAAAACAAAGACAAGAAACTTTTTATAAGTTCTCCTTATATTCGTTATGGGCGTTAATCATTAATCATTAAAAATTATTTGCTCCTTTCAAAAAAAAACACTACCTTTGTAGCTCATTGCAAGGAATACAATATTTAAATTTACTATAATGAAGAATTACGATGTAATTGTTATAGGAGCAGGACCTGGAGGCTATGTAGCTGCTATCCGTTGTGCTCAATTAGGAAAGAAAACCGCTATTGTGGAAAAATACAATACGCTAGGAGGTACTTGTCTCAATGTGGGCTGTATCCCTTCCAAAGCGCTATTGGACTCCACTCACTTGCTTGAAGATACGCACAAGCATGCTCCCATACATGGTATAGAAATTTCAGGAAATATCAATGTGGATTTTCCAAAAATGATAGAGCGTAAACAGGCCGTAGTGGATCAAAATACACAAGGGATTAACTTCCTTATGAAAAAAAACAATGTAGATGTATTCCACGGAAAGGCTTCATTCCTCTCCCCTACCGAACTACAAGTACAAGGTACAGATAACGAAACCCTTTCAGCAACCAACTTTATTATTGCTACAGGTTCTAAGCCTTCTACTTTGCCTTTTATCTCTATTGACAAAGAACGAGTAATCACCTCCACCGAAGCCTTAAGCCTTCGCGAGATTCCTAAACACCTAATTGTCATAGGTGGTGGGGTGATTGGCTTGGAATTGGGTCAGGTATATCTTCGCTTGGGTGCCCAAGTATCCGTAGTAGAATATGCATCAAGTATCCTCCCTACTATGGATGTGGCTATTGGAAAGGAACTAAACAAAGTGCTTAAGAAACAAGGTTTCGAATTCTATACCGACAGCAAAGTAAAAGAGGTAACCCGCACAGGCAATACTGTAACCGTGAAGGCCGATGGTCCTAAGGGTGAGATTGTTCTAGAAGGAGATTACTGCTTGGTAGCTACCGGACGCAGACCTTATACCGATGGCTTAGGCCTTGATAAGGCTGGAGTACAGCTAAACCAACGCGGACAAATAGAAGTAAACGAACACCTACAAACTAGCGCTGCCCATATCTACGCTATTGGTGATGTGATTCGTGGCGCCATGCTTGCTCATAAGGCTGAAGAGGAGGGCGTATATGTAGCAGAACTCTTGGCAGGAGAAAAGCCACATGTAAATTATGACCTTATCCCTGGCGCCGTATATACTACTCCTGAAGTAGCTGCAGTAGGAAAAACAGAACAACAACTAAAAGCCGAAGGACGTGCTTACAAGGTGGGACAATTCCCTATGCGTGCCTTAGGACGTGCCCGTGCGAGCTTGGAAACCGATGGATTCGTGAAAGTCCTAGCCGATGCCACTACCGATGAGATTCTCGGGGTACATATTCTCGGAGCGCGTGCTTCCGATCTTATTGCCCAGTCGGTAGTAGCTATGGAGTACCGTGCTAGTGCTGAGGACATTGCCCGTATCTGCCATGCACACCCTACTTATAGCGAAGCTGTGAAAGAGGCCTGCCTCGATGCTACTGCTAAAAGAGCCATACACATGTAAACGAATAATGAAAAAGTGAAGAGTGAATAGCTATTATTCATTCTTCACTTTTCTCTTTTCACTTCTAAAGTTTCTTCACGCTATGTTTCTTTGCCCAACCTATACGGCCATCAGCAACTTTAATTTTGTACCATTCCTTGACTTGGTCTAAGACTTCTACCTTGGTACCCTCGTGCAGAGCAAATACTTCCTTACTATAAGTATTAGGCTGTTCATATAGTCGCACTTCCTTATCAAAGAGAATCGCATAATGGTTGGTACCCGTATATTTGCTCACGGTTCTTCCTAGGAAAAAACTCCCTACCGAGATAAAAAATGCCACTAGCATCAGGGTAAAAAATACGCGCTTGTATATAATCTTCCTTAGAAAATAATAACAAAAGAAAAAGCCTACAAATAGGCACATGCTACCCACAGCCCAAGCCCCCCAACCACTGGGAGAGTTCCATCGGCTCAGTGTAGCCACTACACGCTGTGACCACATCTGGGGTAAGGGCACTATTTCGTCCAAGGTCATTTGCTGGGCATACTTCAGATTGGTCTGTATCGCCTTATCCTCTGGGGCAAGTTGCAACGCCTTCTCATAATAGTATATGCTACGAGCTACCTCCTCTTGCTTATAGTAGGCGTTGGCCAAGTTGTAATACAAGCTCACAGAAGCCTTACCCTTGGAGAGTATTCGCTGATAGTTATCAATAGCCACCTGATAGTCTCCACGGTTATAAGCACTTCCCGCCTGTGCGAAAAGCTCCTCATCGGTAGGCTGTGCCTTCCCCTCGTAGGGGAAAAGGTAAAGGATAAAGGGTAAAAAATATAATAGGTACTTCATAATTTAGAAAAAAGGTAAAGTTTTATATTTTACCTTTTATTTTTTGCTTTATTATAGTGAGATGATGCCTTCTATTTTTCCTGCTTCTTTATAGTAGGCGATAACCTCATCGGGGTTTTGCACTTTAAGCCGTATGGAATAGGCTATATATTTCCCAGAGGAGGAAGGTTTCTCTTCAATAGTGGCTACTGTTGTAGCAAAGACCGCCCTTATAGCCGCTTTTTTATCTTCTCCAGTAGGAAGTATAAACTTATATAGGTATTCGGTAGGGAATACAGTAGTTTTTTCTAGTTCTGATTTTAGTTTGGTGTAAAATTCTTCTATTTCTTGATTTGTCATTTTGTTAGGTATTAGTCGTTAGTGATTAGTTTTCTCCGCCGCAAAAAGTATGCCAAAAGTATCTCACACTCAATTTGTCACTTTTCTCTTTTCACTCCCATACCCAACTCTAAGTATTCGCTGGTTTCTCTTTTCTCTTTTCACTCTTCACTTTTCACCCACATACCCAGCTCCAAGTATTCGCTGGTTTCACTTTTCTCTTTTCACTCTTCACTCAAAAAGAAAAGGCTCCCTTTTGGGGAGCACTTTTCGAAAGATATGTAATGTCCAAAACCTAATTACATGGGGTTGATTGTACTTTTGATCTATAGAGTTCTGTTTTTTGGCGAGCCAAGTCTGCATTACCACCACCTGCACTAATATTGATACTTGCCTTCACATCCTCTACTTTATTGGCTGGTACTGCAATACACTCTATATGGTTAGGTGTTGTACTCTGTTCCTCTATGAATACTTTTTCTATATTACGGAAACCTCGTAGGTCTAACTTAGTTACATTTCTGTTTTCTTTGAGTATCACCTTTTTAAGGCTTACATTACTTCCTGTAATGGTTGCCATAGTACCTCCTAAGGTAATTTCTTCCAACTCTTGCATAGCTGTAAGATCCAAGGTTGTAGGTCCTTGAGGACGAAGATCTAGTTTCTTCAATCCAGTGAAGCTTTCCAAGCCCGTAATATTGGTGATATTATTATCTATCTCAAGGGTGGTAATCTTAGCTAAATCGGATTTTCTATAAGGTCCATCTACAGGATAATTTCTATAAGCATTGAAATCTACCGTTCTAAGGGTACGCCATACCAAACTTCTTAGATTGGCATCAGCTATAGTAACCACTGGGTTTTCTTCCTGAGGGGTACTATCTGCATTGGATTTGTATACACCTGTACCATCAGCTCCATTGAGGGCAGAAGCCTCAGCCTGTGTTTTTACATAGATATATCTTACCTGAGTATTGCCTAACGTAGGAGTACAAAGCCTACATGTTCTCATAATCTGGATAGCACCAGCATTGGCTTCAAGTCCATTGACAGGGACAAGGTTTATATCTCCTGCAATATTATTTCCTAAGAGGTTGATAGCAGTAAGCTTAGTAAGTCCGTCAAAGAAAGTCACTGGGAGTGCGGTAAGGTTATTCCTTTCCAATGAAAGTTCCTTAAGTTCTGTAGCTTCTGTAATGGTGACTTTATTTAAGTTACCATTGACTATACTTATACGAGTAAGCTTAGGGAAACTCTTTACTGCTAACTCTTCTAAAGTGGTATTGGTTATATCCAATGTTTCCATATTAGGGAAGTCAGTCAAAGAGAAGTTCTTATCAGTAAGGTCATTGGTCCGACCTTCTCCAGGGAAAATACGCAAAGCAGAAATATTCTTGAATTTTTCTAAGCCTTTTAAGGATTGTACTCCTGGTAATGTTATATCAATACGTTTTGTATAAGCCAATGCTTCAGAGATACTGATCTCACCATCTCCATTCCTATCTGGCCCTGTATTTCCAATAGCTATAATGGCTGTTTTCACTACAGGATCAAACTCTATAAGCTGATCTACCTCTCCTGTAGCAGTATATTTGTTTGTTCTCTCTGAATTATTTAGGGCTGTAGCCTTCGCCACATCGGAAACTATTATTTTCTGTAATTGAGGATTATTATTATTGGCAACAATATTGATCTTGCCATTCTGTAAGTTAGTCGATTTTGAAAGGTCTAACGTTCCTGAAAGCTGATTGCCTGTCAAGTCTATCTGCTTAAGTTTACTAAGTGATTCTAAATGTACTGTAGTAAGCTTATTACTTTTGGCTTCCAGTACTGTTATGTTACTAAAAAGCTCTACTCCATCTAAGTAATCTATATCAGCATTAGATACTCTAAGGGCTTGTACTGCTCTTACTTCTGTGATACTTATCTTCCCGTCACCATTTCCATCTACACTTCCATTATTGTTTCCTGTAGCAAGGAGAGCTGCTCTGAACTTGGGATCACGAATGTAAACTTCTCCATCTACCTCCTTCCATACTCCTTGCTTTTTTTCATATACTATATCTATTTTAGTATTGACAAAAAAGTCATTATTTTCTCCTGAAGAAGGTTTTGGTGAATTAGTTCCTAGATAGATTTTATTACCTGAATTATAATCTTTTAATGACTGTATAGCTGTATAAGTTTTACCCTCACGCTTAAAAAGTATTCTAGAGGTTTTATTAAAATAATACTTATTAATGGTATCATTTGGATAGCCCGCTCCTTCTGATATGGTGGTATCTAAGGGGGTTTCCTTAGGTTTAAACTCAGGATCCTTGTTGTCCTTGTTGCAACTTACAGCAAGGGTTGCTGCT
>NZ_CALHGG010000159.1 GCF_938029845.1 uncultured Capnocytophaga sp. | reverse complement strand
TCTTCTTCCTGTTGTTTTAGAATCCCAATCTGTACGTATTCTATAATATTTCATATTTCACTAATTTAGATATTCTATATTTTTGAGGATAATCATTTAGGTTTTTATTCCCCCTACCGCAAGCATTTTACTCATACCTCCTACAATTAGGCTTTATTTTTTTACATTATACTGCTTGGTAGGTTGTTGTAACTTTAACAACACGTCTTATACATTACTAATATTAATTTTCCAAGATACCTTCTTTTATCTCATAGCCCGTAATCATTTCTTTTTTAAATTCCTCTATAATAGTAGAGGATAAGAATATTCCTACTCTTGTATCTATTATATCATAATCCATTTTAGTATTTAGAAACAAATGAATAGGTGTAGCCATATGTCTATTATAATCAGTGTTTTCAAAATCATAAACATTTTCAAAAATTACTTTTTTACCAGTTCTATAGTCAAAGAAAATAGATTTGCTAAAATCAAAAGTATCCGCAAGTAATGTGGGGAAGCCTATTAAAAAATAATTCTGCGAAAAAGTATTTATTTTTACAGGGATTTTGTTGTGAAGAGGCAACTTATATTTAGAGAAAATATTGTAGACTCTTTCACTAATTAAAAATTCAATTCCTATTAGTCTAACACGATAAGTCATAAAATCCAATTCCTTGACACTTTTCGTTTTAGGGAAATAGGTAAGATCAAAATCCTGAGGAGGTTCATAAATAGCATAACTTCCCCAACGAGTTCGCTCAATATTTTTTATATTGGCTATAAAAAATTCTTTAAAATTTTTCTCCACTCTTTTATCTGTGAAAGAATTTTTATTCTGTTCAACAGCGCATCCTCCATTTCTTCTTCCTGTTGTTTTAGAATCCCAATCTGTACGTATTCTATAATATTTCATAAACTAATTTTTACATTCTATTTTATGTAATCCATTCTTAAAGTAATCATTTAGATTCATCCCTGTCCTTTCAAAGTTATCTAAAGCATTTTTAATATGATTTCTAAGATTATCTTGTAAGGTTTTTATCTTTTCTAATGTTAATCCTCCTTTTTTTAAATTATTTATCTCTTCTTCAACATAATCATTATATTTTGGATGATTCCCATGGAAAGGTTTATCTAAATCCAATAGATTTGTTTTATCTTGTGCTTTTTTTGAAACTTTTTGTATATATCCTTTTATACTTTTAAATAATTCTCTATTATTTCTAAAAACGGCATTAGGTATAAGATGATGAATATCCAACCCAAAAACATCTACCTGCACATTACTATCAAACACATCCGCATAGAAGTTGGGGTTGTTGCCTGCAAGACCTATGGAGTCTTGAGAGATATATAAACCAGTTTCGGGTGAGTAGTACTATGGTTTTAACAATACATTTGAGATGTTACCATTACCTTTCTATTTTATTAAATTCTTGATAATCTTTATAGAATGTATTTATTTTTTCAGATTCATCTGTAAATAAATCATTATAAATATTTCTCCAATTATCCCTTATTTTTAAATCATATTTAATATATAACCATTCGTCAAAAAATAAGAATTTTTCTTCTACATTTTTTCCTGAAGTATTTTTATGAAAAAGAAAACCAATTATAAAAAAATACAAATTATCGAATTTTTCTTCTTCTCCAAAAAACATAATACTTTTAGCTTTTAAAAGTTCTATTAACTCAGATAAGCTATAATCAATGTATTCCCGTTTTGTATAACTTGTTATTTTCACCATTCTAAAATATTAATATATTGTGTTTTATACTTATTGTTAAAATGAAAATCTATATCATCCAACCAATCATCCAATTTTACTCCTTTTGTTTCTAAATTATCAAAAACTATACTATCAATTTCGATTGCTTCATGAAACTTATTTTTACCTATAATTCCATTCTTTTTTGATATTATATTAGGGGCTATTACATTTTGAATTTGAATATGCTTACCTGTTATTCCAGCTTCTTTCATCAAACTTTTCAATTTTTCTGCAAAATCCTTACATTTGAATATTGCTTTATCTTCATCAGGTATTTTATCTACTAATTCTCTAACTTTCTCTATAGTGTTACAATCCAACCCAAAGACATCCACTTGTATGTTGCTATCAAACACATCCGCATAGAAATTAGGGTTATTCCCCGCCAGCCCTATAGGATCTTGGGAGATATACAAGCTCGTTTCGGGGGTGTAATGCTATGATTTTAACGACACATTACCCACTCTTTTCTCTTATATCTTCAAAAGTAATATCATAATTCTTATTCATAGAAATATGCAGTTCTTGCACACTTTCTTTATCTAAAATATGCTTGATACGATGGTCTTTTATATTAGTATCTCCAATGATATATACTATTTTTAGATTTGGCAATTCTAAAAGAAAATCTAAAGAAGGGATATCTCCACAATTTTCTATATATATTTGCTCCAAATAAGAGAGATTGCTTATCCTATCCCAGTTGGTGATTTTTTTACAATTCTTAAGTGCCAAAATTTTTAAACTTGTAAGAGCTTTATCTATCCAACTAATATCGGTTATTTTAGGATTATAACTCATACTAAATAACTCAATAGCTTTCATTCCCTCAATAACTTTAAATTCAGTAAATCTACAAAAAGAAATTTTTAAGTCTTTTACCTTGGTAAATACCTCAAATGGTACAGTTGTGTTCTCTGTGTAATGATATAATCGAATATATTCTAAATTACAGAGCGTAAAGAATTTCTTACAAGTTTTTTTGTCATAATTCAACAAAATATCTCGTACCTTTGTCATATACTCAAAAGGAATTTCAGTTCCTATTTTCCCTTCTATACTTATATTTTCTATATTAGGCAGTTTGTTAAGTATAGAAAGATCATCATAATATTTCCCTATAAAAGAAATCTTTTCTAAAAAGGGAAGTTGGGCAAGTAGTGCTAGTTCTTCTTCATCTATATCATTAACTACCCAGCTATTAATCTGATTCTTCACTAAAAATTCTTTACTTATATCCTTGAGACTTTTAATTAAAGGAGTGTATCTGTATATTTTTCCGTGAATTTCTTTCTCTTCTATATATGTTTCCATAAATTCTTTATTTTATTCTTTTTAAGTTTTACATATAGGGCTATTAATCTCATTTGCAAGATTTTTTATACCTCCAAATTCTTTTTATTACATTAGCCTCTGCTTTGAAAAAATCTTTTACTACACCATTGATGATTACTATAACATTTATACTTTCAAGAAATTTACTTTCAAGTTTTCCTTTTTGTAGATGTTGAAGCAATCTTCTATATAGATTGTTTGCTTTTCCAACATACCATTTTTCCTTCCCTTCTTTAAGGACTCTAAACATATAAGCTCCTCCTTTATTTTTATGTTCTCCTAGAATTTTTTTAAGAAAAGCCCTATCTACAGGATTAGTTGGAGATAACCCAAACACATCCACTTGTATGTTGCTATCAAACACATAGGCATAGAAGTTGGGGTTGTTGCCAGCAAGACCTATGGGGTCTTGAGAGATATATAAACCGGTTTCGGGTGAGTAGTATCTAAAGCGGTTGTAACAGAGTTGCGTTTCTTTATCGTAGTATTGTCCTTGATAGCGGAAGGGGATAAAATCTTCTTCTCCTTTTAAGAAACGTACTTTACCATAGATATCTAACTCCCGCTTCCAAATAAGCACGCCTTCGGCATTAAAGGCTTGAGTGGGGGTGCCTAAGGTATCTCTTTACGCTATTTAGAGCGCATTATAGGCTTTAAAATGCTTATCTCTAAGTGGGTAAAGGGAAAAATAAAACTTTGGTTCTTTTGTATTTTGTATTGAAACTTTAACAATATACATGATACATCCCTTAATTCTCTAAAATACCTTCTTTTATAATATAACCTGTAACCATTTCTTTTTGTAATTCTTCTATAAGTGGTTGAGAAAGAAATAGTCCGTGCCTTGTATCTATCACATCATATTCCATCTTAATATTTAAAAAAATGGATACAGGATCTGCCATATGTCTATCATATTCAGCGTTTTCATAATCATCTACATTCTCAAACATAACTCTTGGACCTTTTTCATATCTGCAAAAAACAGATTTTTTAAAGTCATACATATTAGCCAAAAGAGTAGGAAAGCCTACTAAAAAATAGTCTTGCGAAAAAGTTGCTATTCTTGCAGGTATCTTGTTGTGAATGGGAAGCCTATATTTAGCAAGAATTTTATAAGCTCTCTCACTTATTAAAAATGGAATTTCAAATAGTTGTTCACTATAATTCATAATATCCAATTCCTTGATACTTTTCGTTTTAGGAAAATAAGTAAGATCAAAATCCTGAGGAGGTTCATAAATAACATAACTTCCCCAACGAGTTCGCTCAATATTTTTTATATTGGCTATAAAAAATTCTTTAAAATTTTTCTCCACTCTTTTATCTGTGAAAGAATTTTTATTCTGTTCAACAGCGCATCCTCCATTTCTTCTTCCTGTTGTTTTAGAATCCCAATCTGTACGTATTCTATAATATTTCATAAACTAATTTTTACATTCTATTTTATGTAATCGTTTAGGGTTATTCTCGTTTCTTTAAAATTCCCCGCTGGCACGCCTCTTGTTGCTTGCACTCTATCAATCAAGCTTTATCTTTTTACATTGTACTGCTTGGTAGGTTGTTGAGGTTTTAACAACACATCTGATACATTACTAACCAATTTTGTAAAGCGTATTATATCCAACAATATATAATGTCATTTTTTGTCATTTGTCTTCTCATATAAGGAGAGACTTTATGTCTTTCAATACCAAATTTCTTTAAATGCTGAATAGGTTTTATACTATCTATTTTCTCTATTGGATTTCCAAATAGCTCAAGTACTTTTAAATTGTGCATCTGTTCTAATCCCTCAAGACTCTCTATTTCACTTTCTTGCAAATCTAAAATTTCAAGAGAATTTAATTTTACAAAAGGTAAAAAATTTGTAAAAGGTTCTCCATACAACTGCAAATATTTTAATTTAGTACAAACAGCAGCTCCATCGAAACTTTGATTTTTTATGCAATCATACGCATAAAGGTCTCGTAAATTCGGGGTGTATTTCAATGAATAGAGATCAAAATTTCCTGCAGTAATATATAATTCTTTTAATTTAGGAAAAGAAGTATCTATTGCTTTGATAGGATTACGTGTCATCGATAAATCTTTTAAGTTGGGAATGTTTACATTTGCTAAAGTTGTTACTGATGTTTCTGTAATACTTAAAGACTTAATTGAATTACTAAAAATATTAAAATGAGTTATTTCCCTTCCGTCAATTCCTAATCCTTTCAAATTTGGAAAATTAGGGAAATTTTCAAATATGCCCGTATTAGAAAAATGACAATTTCTAAATCCCAATCTTATAAGTTGTTTAAAAAATTTTAAACTACTTAAGTCAGACAAATTACAATTACGAAAAGCTATTTTTTTTAATGTATCTGCAAAGGGCAACAAATCATCTAAAGTATCAATATCCTCTTTAAAAAATATCACCTCTACTACTTTATTTCGATATAGCCTTATATAGCTTTTTTCAGACTTAAGGTAGTTTGCAGAAACCTTGTCTAAGTGATATTTTTCTTTCAAGTATGATAACATATTTATTTACAAATTGATGCTTATTATTAAATTTATCAAGATATGTTGCGTTGAATTACCTTACTAAAGAAAAAGTAAGACAATTCAAATTCATTTTCTGCCATTCCTTCTTTATTTCTTCAGAAACAAAAATACTCTTTTCACTATCCACACATATACAATCCTTGGTAAGTGTAGCTATTTTCAAAGGATCATAAATGGCATTAAGAAAAACATAACTCTTCTTCGCTTCATCTCTTATCTTAAAGTATGATTTGTCCCAATCAATACATTCTTCTGTTTGTAGGAAGTTGATAATCTTATAATTATGTTTTATCTCTTCATCATTGGTATTAAATAGCTTAAAGGGCAACAATTGTATCCCCTCACTTATCTTAGAGTTTTGCAAAATAACGTCCTGGAATCTTTCGCTCAACAAGTAAATCCCAAAATAAGGCGTGATAATATCTTGATCAAAGAATAATTTTTCTTCTCCATACATTTTAAAACTAATATAATCAAAAGATGCATCTAATTGCATTCCATAATTGATTAACCAACGATTATCATTAAGATCCATCATTTCTAACATGAAATTCTCTTCCGTGATATGTTCACTATAATTCTTTATTGCATAATATTTCATAAAACTAATCTTTACGTTTAATGTTATCTCTCATAAGGTACCCTTTGGCAAGAGTTTTCATTAGTTTCTGTGGAGGGAATAACTTATCTATGGGGACAAATATACAAAAAATTATACCACAACGCAATAAAAAAATCTCTAACCATCAAGGTTAGAGATTTGCTTTCTATATAGGTGTTTCTTACAACACATCTATCACTTTGGAGAGGCGCTGGGTGATTTCCTCAATAGAGCCTATACCATTGATAGGGTGATATTTGCCTTGTTTTTTATAAAAGTCAATCAGTGGAGCGGTTTTTTGGTTGTATTCTACAAAGCGATTGCGGATCTTGCCTTCGTCTTGGTCATCAGAGCGCCCACTTACTTTGCCACGCTCTACAAGTCTTTTGATAAGTTCTTCATCATCTGCATCGAGGGCTAAAGTCGCACTGATATTCATTTGTTTAGAGGCCAAGAAAGCATCTAGCGCTTCGGCTTGGGCTATAGTACGTGGGAAGCCATCAAAGATGAATCCTGCAGCATTGGGATTCTTTTCTATCTCTTCTTGAAGGATCTTGATTGTTACCTCATCAGGAACAAGAGCCCCCTTATCCATATAAGATTGAGCTAATACCCCCAACTCTGTACCATTTTTCAAGTGATGACGGAACAAATCGCCTGTGGAGATATGTACCAATCCATATTTTTCTTTTAGGAAAGCTGCTTGTGTCCCCTTCCCTGCTCCTGGTTTGCCAAACAAAACCAAATTCTTCATATTTTCTATATTTAATTGATATATTTCTGGTAGATTTCGCCCTAACTCATCATAGTCCAATCCATATCCTACGATAAAGCGATTGGGAATAGAGAAACCTATATGGTGTATAGGCAAGTCTTTCTTATAGGCTTCGGGCTTGAAGAAGAGGGTAACAATACGTAAGGAAGCCACCTGCTTATCGGCAAAGAGGTTATAAATCTCCTCCAAGGTATTACCTGTATCCACAATATCTTCTATCACTACCACATCACGACCAGCTATATCTAAGGGAAGTCCTAAGAGTTGTTTTACCTGATGAGTGGTTTCCATTCCTTGATAAGAGGAAAAGCGTACAAAGGAGATTTCGCACTCACCCTGATAAGCACGGATAAAATCCGAAGCAAACATGAAGGAACCATTGAGTATGGAAATGAAAAGGGGTCTCTTTCCTTGCATCTGCTGCTCCACCTCTTGGGCAAGCCTTGTTATCTCTTGAGCAAGCCTTTCTCTTGAAATATAAGGGCGGAACTCTTTATCAAGTATTTTAATTAACATAAACAGCGTTTTTAAAGCTACAAAGGTACTATTTTTTTATCATATAATGATACTTTTTTTCATATTTTTATTTTATGGGAATCATGCAACCTCTTCGAGGCAAAAATAAACTGTTTTTCTTTTTGTGAAAATAGCTAAAATTGCTACCTTTGCCCACTAAAAAAAGTAGATTTGTACGCCATTTTAGATATAGAAACCACTGGAGGAAAGATGGGTGAGGAAGCCATTACGGAGATAGCTATTTACCGCTTTGATGGTAGGGAAGTTACCGACCGATTTATCTCTCTTATCAATCCCGAGAGAAAGATAGATGACTTCGTAGTACGCCTTACGGGTATTTCCAACAAAATGGTTCGCCAAGCTCCCAAATTCTATGAAGTAGCCAAGCGGATCGTTGAAATCACCGAAGGATGTATCTTGGTTGCCCACAATGCTTCGTTTGATTATCGTATATTGTGCTTAGAGTTTCGACGATTAGGGTTTGAATACCAGCGTAATACAATATGCACGGTGGAGATGTCCCAGCGCCTACTTCCCGATGAGCCTTCCTACAGCTTAGGAAAGCTCTCCCGCTCATTGGGCATTCCTCTGTCCGATCGACATAGAGCCAATGGTGATGCAATGGCTACGGTACATCTTTTCAAACTCCTTTTGGAAAAGGATACTCAAAAGATTGCCTTAAGTGAGTTCGTCAAGCAAAACCTCACTACCCTACCCATCCACTTACTATCCCTCTTGGATGGTCTGCCTAACCAATTGGGAATATATTACCTATATGACAAATCGGGAAAACTGCTTTTCCTCTCCAAAAGTAAGAATATATATAAGCGTGTCAATGAACACTTTACCTCAGAGGGGAAACGTGATCTTTTCCTACAAAAACAGGTGGGGAAGGTTATGTATGAGCTTACTGGCACCCTACTTATTGCTACCCTCAAGGAAACAGAAGAGCTTCAAGTACAATCGTCACTCCGTAAATATAGAAAAAAGAAGAAAACCTACCCCTTTGCTCTAGTCTGCCATAAGAACAAGAAGGGATATCTCTGCTTGTCTGTTGTTCTAAGAGCGGGCGCTAAGGAACCTTTAGCCATCTTTGAAAGCAAGGAAGAGGGACTAAACCTACTTTTTGAGATGACTGAACGTTACGGGTTATGTACCAAGCTCAATGGCTTTTCTCAAGCACGTACCTACTGCTATAATCATTCTATCGGAAAGTGTGCAGGCGCTTGTATGGGGGATGAAGAGGTAGAGAGCTATAATCAGCGTGTGCAGGAAGCTCTTGCACACTATACCCTCACAGGTAGAACCTTTGTTATCATGGACAAAGGGCGTACCGTACATGAGAAAAGTGTTATCCTAATAGAAGATGGCAGGCTTAAGGGGTATGCCTTTGTCGCTCTGAACTATCAGCTATCCAAACCTATCCTTGAAAAACACCTAACTCCTATGACACACAACTCGGAAATGGCACATCTGATAGAACACTACTTACGTACGCACCCCTTAGCCAAGCAAATAGAGATAAAAGATTAACATCTTGGAGGAAAATCACATTTTTTTATGTACCTTTGCCCCAAGAAAAGACCATACTTTCCTATGAAAAAACGTACAGTACTGAATTTGTTAGTCTTAGCACTTATTATTTCGTTCTTTACCACTAACTTAGGTTATGAATCAAAGATACTCCTGCAACGGATTTTCTCCTCACAAGTAGAGATACTACCACAGGAAAAACAATATAGCATAGACCCTGATTGGACGCTGAAAGACAGAGATAATAAGCAATTCTCTTTCACCCGATCAGAAGGAAAGGTTAAGTTTGTTTATTTCTTTTCCTCTTGGCGAGCAATGAGTATAGCTGACCTTATAGGTATAGACAAGCTCTACAAAGACTATCATGACAAGGTAGACTTCTATATTATTACCAATGAGCTACCTGAACCTGTAGAACAAAAACAAAAAGACAGAAAGTTCACCTTCAAGGTCACCTACCTTATCCAAGAGGTGAAGATGCCCTTTGATCCTGAGAAAATCCCTTCGGGCTATATCATAGATAAAACGAATAAAGTCGTAGCACAGGGCTTTGGGAATACCCGTTGGAATAGTGATAAGGTACGCGAACTATTGGATACTCTTCTAAAATAACTCTAATAAATAAACTAATAAAATATTGTCTTATGAATATAAAAACTATCCTATCACAGATATTCCAAAACAAGAATATACGCTTTTGGGGATTGCAAGTATTTTTGGCACTATTTCTTCTTTTCGGAGGGATATATGCTGTCTTGTTGTCCTTAGACGGTTTTACAAGACATGGGGAATTTGTCGTAGTCCCTGACCTTGAGCATGTTTCTCTTAGCAAAGCCCAAGAACTTTTGGATAAAAGTCACCTACGTTACGAAGTAAGGGACTCCACTGCCTATAACAAGGACTACCCTCCTTACACAATCATGAAACAAAACCCAGAGGCAAACGAAAAAGTAAAGAAAGATCGCAAAATATATCTTACAATCAATCCTACCAATTACAGGAAGGTAGAACTGCCAAAGATTATCCGACGTCCCCTAAAGGAGGCACGCCCCAACCTTGCCTCTCTTAGTCTTAAGATAGGTAAGATAACCTATGTCAATGATATAAGCAAGGATGCCGTACTAAGAGTTTTTCACAAAGGAAAAGAGATCCATCCAGGAGACAAAATCTTTGAAAATTCTGTCATAGACCTAGAATGTGGTAATGGATTCTCCATGGGAGATCCTGAAAGCATCTCCAATAGTACCCAGCAAGAAGGAGGCAACACAGATAATTCAGAAGGTATAGACTTTTAGTTAAATCTTTTAGAATATTTCTATCATTAGAGAATAAATTGTATTTTTACACCCAAAAAAATAACCAAATGAAAAAAATATTACTTTCCATACTTTGTATGAGCCTATATGCTTGCCAAGAGAGCAAGCCCGAAGGAGAAGAAATTACCCAAGAAGAAGTAGAAAAGCAAGAGGTTGATAAGCGTTTGGCTGAATTGGGCAATGAAGTAGATGAGTATCCTTCCTTTAAAGAATGTGAGAGTATCACCACCAAGGACGAAAAGCTCAAATGCTTTACTGATAGGCTTTCAAAGGCTTACCAAGATGCTCTCAACAGCCAAAAATTGGCCATAGGCGATGCCCTCAACGATACCATAAAAGTAACCCTTGTGGTAAATAGCGAAGGGGTTCTCAGTATAAAGGATATAGAAGCCTCTAGTAATACCTTAGAATTACTTCCCGACTTGGAGAAAATCCTAAAAGATAAGACTGCAGGGTTTGAGTTTGTACTCACTCCAGCCAAGAAAAACCAAGTGAATGTTACCACTGAGTATGTACTTCCCTTGGTAATAGATGTAAAATAAAACAGATAAGCCATGCCTAAAATACTATTAGTTGAAGATGAGGCATCTATACGGCGTGTGCTGGGTAGTATCCTCAGCGAAGAGGACAAAAGCTATCAGATAGAAGAAGCTACCAATGGGCAGGAGGCCATGGATATGATAGATAAGACAGACTACGACTTAGTACTCTGCGATATCAAAATGCCCAAAAAGGATGGATTAGAGGTACTTCTGGAAGCTAAAGCGCTCAAACCTACCTTGCGTATAGTGATGATTTCAGGACATGGTGACTTAGAAACTGCTGTACAAGCCATGAAAATGGGTGCCTTTGATTACATAGCCAAACCACCCGACCTGAATCGATTGCTTACCACTGTTCGTAATGCCCTAACCTCCGCCCCTGAAGAAAAAACCAACAAGGGAGAGGTTAAAACCAGTAAAAAATCCTATCAAAACTCACCTATGATAGGTAAGAGTGCTGCCATACAAAAAATCAAAGATATGATTGATAAGGTTGCTCCTACCGATGTGCGAGTACTCATCACAGGACCTAATGGTTCTGGAAAGGAACTTGTAGCCCGAGCCTTACACCAAGGCAGTGAGCGTGCCGCACAACCCATGATAGAGGTTAATTGCGCTGCTATCCCATCGGAACTTATCGAAAGTGAACTATTTGGACACATCAAAGGATCCTTTACCTCCGCTGTGAAAGACCGTGTAGGTAAGTTCGAGGCAGCGGATAAGGGAACTATTTTCTTAGATGAGATTGGGGATATGAGCCTTTCTGCTCAAGCCAAGGTATTACGTGCCCTACAAGAGAAAAAAATTACTAAGGTAGGTAGTGAAAAAGACATTGCAGTAGATGTACGTGTAATTGCCGCTACTAATAAGGATCTAAAACAGGAGATTACTCAAGGACGATTCAGAGAGGACTTATACCACCGCCTAGCGGTAATCCTTTTGGAAGTTCCTTCACTAAATGAACGTAGGGACGACATACCGCTGTTAGTAGAGCATTTCACTAAGCATATTTGTCAGGAACAAGGTATCAGTAAGCAATTCCAACCCAAAGCTATAGAACAACTCCAACAATACGACTGGAGTGGAAATGTTCGAGAACTAAGAAATGTGGTAGAACGCCTATTAATTCTCTCTGAAGGAGAAGTAACTATAAAGGATGTAAAAGCCTTCGGAGGAAAAGAATAAAATCAATTGTCAATGATTAATTGTTAATTGTCAAGGACTATTAATGTTAGGTACCACCTTTTTAGGGCTATTAAGAATAAAAGAAATGGGAGGCTTTGTGGAGCCTCCCATTTCACTTAAAATGAAAACAAACTAAATTAAACCAGCTCTTATAGCTTTAGAGAAAAGCTCAAGAGTATATTTTGCAAGGTGTTATCCACCTGTGGGGTGTCTGTAAGAACACTTTCAAATATCTGTGGATGGTAAGCACGAGTTGCTCTATCATAAGAAAGGTCAAAACGCATACTACCAAAACTTACCCCAAGTCCTGTAGAAAAGCCTGTGAGATCACCTATAGGTTTATACTCTGTCTTGTAAGGGCTTTGCTCATACCTGTACCCTCCTCTAAAGAATAAATGATTTGTCTTACTCAAAGGCAAGCGGTATTCAGCACCAAAACGTAGGGAATTGGTATCACCTAAAGTATTTTGGATAATAGCATTTTCTGATTCTAATCCAGAACGGAAACGCATATTTCCATAACCTTTGTACATATAGTCAGCACTAAGAATTAACTGCTTATTCCACACCCAACTAGCACCTACAGTCCAAGAACCTGGGGTACGGAAATAATATTTTTCATAAACAGCTACTACATTAGGATTGGCGAAAAAAGTACCATTACTTTGAGTAGTTGTTGATAGTGATTGAGACATCTCATCCTGTAAGGTATACCAAGTAGGCGAAGCATAGGTAAGACCTATACGTAGACCCGTAGCTACCTCGGCTATAGCTCCTAACTGGAGAGAAAAACCACTTCCTACAGTTCTGACTTCACTTTGATATAGGGCAGAACGAAT
The DNA here is from genome assembly GCF_938029845.1 of uncultured Capnocytophaga sp. Lineage (GTDB taxonomy): Bacteria > Bacteroidota > Bacteroidia > Flavobacteriales > Flavobacteriaceae > Capnocytophaga. The sequence continues at coordinate 31,858 of NZ_CALHGG010000159.1, read as the reverse complement.
ATCTGAAGCAGTATTATTTACATAGTTTTCTCTATACTTATTTACTACTCGATAATCTACACTATGGGAGTTAAGATTGATCCCAAAAGAAATAAAATCATAGCGCCCTGCAAAGTTAAAATTATATTTATTAACCCCTCCTTCGGTATATTGTTCTACATTCTGTATAGTAGTTATACCATCAGATATGTTTTTTTTATATTTTCGCTCTTCTAACACAGCATCTGCTTCAGAATCAGACATAGAAGGTATTAGTTCTCTCTTACCACTTGCAGGATTTACTAATCCAGTTGTATAACCTAAAAGTGCATTTCGGAATTTTTCAGGTTCCTTTAATTTCCCCATCCTACTATACAATTCATATAAGTTATCCCTTCCAACTTTTCTTTTATTCTTATAAACATCTAACATTAAATCTTGCTGCATGATTCCATTGGCTTTATCAAGAAAAAAGTCTCCGAGATTAGCTCCATTATTTCTATAAGTATAATTTAAATCATTGGCATCAAAATTATGGGTCTTCTGATAGTTAAAAGCAAAAGCGATATTTTTCCACCCTTCCTCTCCTATTGTAATAGGGAAGGCAACCCCAAATTGACTCAATAGGAAATCGGAAGAAATGGTTGATCGTCCATTAGCATCATTTTTGGAATTAACTCCTGCCAATGTAAGACTCATTTCACTTCTTGTAAAAATGGAAGTTCCTGCTGGGTTCAGTGCCACAGCCGAGAGATCTCCCCCTAAGGAACTAAAGGCTCCACTCATGGCATTGAATCGGGAAGTTCCATTAAGCCCTTCCATAGAATAGCGCAGCCCATCAGTAAGGTTTTGGGCAAAAATAAAAGAACTTGCCAAACAGAAACCTATTGTAATTATATTTTTTTTCATTTCTTTTTCTTTATTAGTTAGTAATTAATAACTTCTTCTTGTTGTACCGCTTCCTCCCCCACTATTTTCATTGCCCGAACTTCCTTGATAGGAGCGAGAGGAACTATCATAAGAACGAGAGGAGTTATCATAGGAATTATTATAATTACTATTGTTATAACTATTACTATTATAACTTCTTGAGGAATAATCATAACTACGAGTTCTATTATCTTCATAAGAACGAGAAGAATTATCATAGTTACTATTTCCATAAGAACGGGAGGTACTACCATTTTGGTAATTATAATTTTCATAACGGCTAGTATCATCCCCTCTTCTACCATAGGTTGGAGAATACTTACGAGAGGTATTTCCATAAGGGTCTTGGTAGTAATAGTAATTATTTTCGCTATTGTAGCGATAAGAAGGATAATAATAGTAGTTATACCCATAATATGGATAATAGTAATTATACCCATAGTAAGGATAGTAATAGTTATATCCATAATAAGGATAGTAGTAGTTGTATCCGTAATAAGGGTAGTAATAACTATCATAGTAGCGCCAGCTCCAGTATGGATCATAAGTACCTACCGAGAAGCCTATGCTCCAGCGAGAACGTGGATAGTAGTAGGAAGAGGAATAATAACCTCCCCAAGCACCTGATCCCCAATAGTAAGGTGAAGTACCTGTGTAGTTATTGTATATATTCACAGAAGAAGGAGGTGCATTGTCCCCCCATCCTCCATAGGTATTGTAAGAGGTTGTATTTTGCTGCCCTTCTGAGCGATAATTATCTACATTAGTCATAGGGGTATAGGAAGGAGCAGGACGCTGTACTTGTTGTTCGAAGTCCTTATACCCTGCTATTTTCTGGTTGAGGTGTTCGCGATAGCTACCACTTTGCTCATAATTTCTCTCATAACGTGGCGCCTCTCTATGATATACGGGTTGTGGTGCCTCATCGCCATAGATACCATCATCATAGCCCATTCCTGAGTATGCGCCACAAGAACTAAGCCCTATCAGTGCTGTAAAAGCACCTGCTGCATGGATTATTGCTGTCTTTTTCATAACGATATTATTTAGTTTGTTGATTATCAGTACTTTCATTTATTTTGTAAAATTCCCCTCTGCAAAAGGAGTACTTTTCCAAAATTATTTTGTACTTTTGCACACAAAGTACAATTTTTGTGCCAAAGATTTTAGTATGAGTAAAAATTTAACATCAAGAGCCGAAGATTATTCCAAGTGGTATAATGAACTCGTTGTAAAAGCTGGGCTTGCTGAGAGTTCAGGAGTGCGCGGCTGTATGGTTATCAAGCCCTATGGCTATGCCATTTGGGAGCGTATGCGAGATATTTTAGACAAAATGTTCAAGGATACAGGTCATCAGAATGCCTATTTCCCTATTTTCGTTCCTAAAAGCTATTTTGAAGCAGAAGAGAAAAATGCCGAAGGCTTTGCTAAGGAATGTGCTGTGGTTACCCATTATCGCCTTAAAACTGACCCTAACCAAAAGGGCAAACTCATGGTAGATCCTGAAGCCAAATTGGAGGAAGAGCTTATTGTACGCCCTACCAGTGAGGCCATTATTTGGAATACCTATAAGAATTGGATACAATCCTATCGCGACCTGCCTATTCTTATCAACCAATGGGCAAATGTAGTGCGATGGGAGATGCGTACACGTCTGTTCCTTCGTACTGCTGAGTTCCTTTGGCAAGAAGGACATACTGCCCACGCTACCCGTGAGGAAGCTATAGAAGAAGCACAGAAGATGAATGAAGTGTATGCTACTTTCGTAGAGCAATATATGGGTGTACCTGTAGTGAGAGGTAGAAAGACCGAAACTGAGCGCTTTGCCGGTGCCGATGATACTTATTGTATAGAAGCGCTTATGCAGGATGGAAAAGCCTTACAAGCTGGTACTTCCCACTTCTTAGGACAGAATTTTGCCAAGGCTTTTGAAGTAAAATATGCCACCAAAGAAGGAGCTCTTGAATACGTATGGGCAAGCTCTTGGGGTGTTTCTACCCGACTTATGGGCGCCCTTATCATGAGTCATAGCGATGATAATGGTTTGGTACTTCCTCCTCTGTTAGCTCCTATACAAGTAGTGATTGTACCTATATATAAGGGAGAAGAGCAATTACAGGCTATTCGCCAAAGAATAACTCCTCTTATGCAGGCGCTGAAAGAACGTAATATCACCGTAAAATTTGACGATGATGACACACAGAAACCTGGGTTCAAGTTCCATGAATACGAACTCAAAGGAGTACCTGTACGCTTGGCAGTAGGACAACGTGATTTGGAAAATAATACCTACGAGGTTGCACGCCGTGATACCCTTACCAAAGAAAGTGTATCAGGAGAGACAATAGTCTCTCATATAGAGAAACTCCTCAAGGATATACAAGAGAATATATACGAAAGAGCTTTAGCCTACCGTGATAGCCATATCACTGAAGTAAATAGCTATGAGCAGTTCAAGGAAGTCTTGGAAAGCAAGGGAGGGTTCCTCTCTGCTCACTGGGATGGCACTCCTGAAACAGAAGCCAAAATCAAGGAAGAGACCCAAGCAACCATTCGTTGTATTCCCTTAGATCAAAAAGAAGAAGCAGGTATCTGTATCTATTCAGGCAAGCCTTCTAAAGGAAGAGTGCTTTTCGCTAAGGCATATTAACGTAGTGGCTAGTTCTTAGTGATTAGTTGCTAGTTGCTAAGAACTAAAAAGCTGTCTCACTCGCATAGCGATGACCCCAAAGATGGCCTCACGGATAATGGAGGTGTTCATTTTGGATTTGCCTCGTACGCGGTCGGTGAAGACGATAGAGACCTCTGAAAGGCGAAATTTCTTTACGTAGGCTTTGTATTTCATCTCTATTTGGAAGGCATAGCCTACGAATTTTATCTTGTCAAAGTCGATACTCTCTAAGACCTTTCGCCGATAACAGATAAAGCCTGCTGTGGGATCTTGTACCCTCATTCCCGTAATGAGTTTTACATAGAAAGAAGCACCATAGGAAAGCAAAATACGCCTAAGTGGCCAATTGACTACATTGACCCCCTTGACATAGCGAGAGCCAATAGCCATATCGGCATGTTGCTCCTTACAAGTTCTGTATAGGCGTATGAGGTCAGAAGGATTGTGAGAAAAGTCGGCATCCATTTCAAAGAAATAGCTGTACCTCTTTTCACTCCTAAGCCCCCAGAGAAATCCATGTATATAGGCAGTACCAAGTCCTGTTTTCTCTGTACGCTCAGCAAGAAACAATCTGTCAGGGAACTCTTGTTGTAATTGCTTGACTCTTTGTGCTGTACCATCAGGAGAATTATCATCTACTATGAGTACATCAAAATGATGCGCCTGCAAGAGGGTTACTCGTATGATGCTCTCTATATTCTCTATCTCATTATAGGTAGGGATAATAACTAAGCTATCGGAAAATGTCTCTACTAAAGCAGTATTCATTTTTTCTAAATAAAGCGCAAAGATACAACTAATTTGCCAATGTGTCAATGAGATAATTTGACAATTTGCCAATGTGTCAATGAGACAATGTGTCAATGAGACAATGTGATAATTTGCCAATGAGATAATGTGATAATTTGCTACTAACAACTAATCACTAAACACTAACAACTGAACACTATGTTATTACAAAAGAGTACGCTTGCTCATCAGGCGCCTGATTTCTCACAAATAAAGAGTGAGGATTTTGCCCCTGCACTACTTGAGGCGATGTCACAACAACAGGTGGCCATCACTACTATAACAGAAGATTCCTCTCCTGTGAGCTTTGCCAATACTATCCTTGCCTTAGAGAAAAGCGGAGAGGCACTCCTTAGGGTAAGCAACCTTTTCTTTGCTCTTGCAGGAGCACATACCAATGAGACTCTCCAGCAAACAGAAAAGGAAATACTCCCCCTATTGGCGGCTCATGAGGATAGTATCTACCTCAATGACAAGCTATTTGAACGTATAAAGTCACTCTACCAAACACGTATTTCTTTGAACCTAGATGCAGAGTCCCTCAAGCTCTTGGAACATTATTACGATCTCTTTGTACTTCGTGGGGCGAACCTTTCTCCAGAAGGGAAAGCAACACTCAAGCAACTCAATAGCCAATTGGCTACCTTGGAGAATGACTTCAATTACAATACCCTACAAGCACGCAAGGAAGCCGCCCTTATCATTACTCAAGAAGAAGCCCTTGCTGGACTTTCTCCTCAAGAAAAACAAGCCCTTAAGCAGCCCGACGGCAGTTGGAAAATTGCGCTTACCAATACCACTCAACAACCTCTGCTCTCCCAGCTAGAAAACGAAGATACTCGTCGCCAACTCTTCGAGCATTCATGGCATAGGGCGAGCCAAGGCTCCTACGCAACAGAACCTATTGTTCTGAAAATTATCTCCTTGAGACAGCAAAAAGCCATCCTATTGGGCTATAAAAACTATGCTGAATGGTCTTTGCAAAAGAGTGTGGCCAAGACACCTGAGACCGTGATGGACTTCTTTGAAAAATGGATTCCTCTTACCTTAGAAAAGGTACAGAAGGAACTTGAAACCCTTAAGACCATTGCCCAACGAGAGGATATAGCCCCATACAACTGGGACTACTATACCGAAAAGGTGCGCAAAAGCCAATATGACTTAGACGAAAATGAGCTGAAACCTTATTTTGAACTCTTCAATGTACTGGAAAAAGGCGTTTTCTATGCAGCCACTTGCCTCTATGGAATTACTTTCCAAAGACGTACCGACCTGCCTGTATATCACCCCGATGTAGTTGTTTATGAACTTTTTGAAGCAGATGGTAGCCCTTTGGGACTCTACTATGGAGATTTCTATACACGTGAGAGCAAGCGTGGTGGTGCTTGGATGAGCGAGCTTGTAACTCCATCCAAACTCTTTGGACAAAAGCCTGTGATTTATAATGTATGTAACTATACCCCTCCCACTAAGGCACTTCCCTGCCTACTCTCTTACAGTGAAGTAGAAACGCTCTTCCATGAGTTTGGCCATGCGCTACATGCTTTCTTTGCTGAACAGCAATATGCTACCCTTGCAGGAACCGCTGTGGCAAGAGACTTTGTAGAATTTCCCTCGCAGTTCAATGAGTATTGGGCACTACACGAGGAGGTACTCCCCCACTATGCACGCCATTACCAAACACAAGAGATGATTAGTGAGGCTCTTATAGAGAAAATCAAGAACTCCAGAGACTTCAACCATGGATATAGATTCTGTGAAGTTCTAGCCTCTGCTTACTTAGATATGAAGTGGCATACCCTTGCAGCAGATAGCCAGATAACAGAAGTTGCTCCTTTTGAAGTATCAGCTACCAAGCGATTCCCCAAGGAAGTTCCTCTGCGCTATCGCTCCTTATACTTCTCCCATATCTTCGGAGGTGGTTATGCTGCAGGCTACTATGCTTACCAATATTCGGAGATTCTTGCCGAGGATACCTATCATTGGTTTGAAAAGCATGGAGGACTTAGCCGTAAGAATGGGGATCGTTTCAGATTACTCATCCTATCCAAGGGTAACACCATGGACTATCAAGAAATGATGAAACTAATGCTTAGTGATCAGTAGTCAGTGGTCAGAAGGCAGTGGACAGTGGTCAGAAGGCAGTAGTCATTAACAATTAACAATTGATAATTAACAATTAAATAAAGTGTCTTTAGAAACAGAAATACAGAAGCGCCGTACTTTCGGCATTATCTCGCACCCTGATGCGGGGAAAACAACTCTCACTGAGAAGCTACTCCTTTTTGGGGGAGCTATTCAGGAAGCAGGAGCAGTGAAGTCCAACAAGATTAAGAAAGGAGCTACCTCCGACTTTATGGAGATAGAACGCCAACGTGGTATCTCTGTTGCTACCTCTGTCCTAGCTTTCAATTACAAGGAACACAAAATAAACATCTTGGATACGCCTGGTCACAAGGATTTTGCAGAAGATACCTTCCGTACCCTTACAGCCGTGGACAGTGTAATTGTGGTGATTGACGTAGCCAAAGGGGTGGAGGAACAAACCGAAAAACTCGTAGAGGTATGCCGTATGCGCAATATTCCCATGATTGTCTTTATCAATAAGCTCGACCGAGAAGGGAAAGATGCCTTTGACCTCTTGGATGAGGTAGAACAGAAATTAGGGCTACATGTAACTCCTTTGAGTTTTCCTATCGGTATGGGGTATGACTTCAAGGGTATTTACAATATATGGGAGAAAAATATCAACCTTTTCTCAGGCGATAGTCGTAAGAATATAGAAGAAACTATTTCCTTTAGCGACATCAATAGTCCTGAATTAGAGCAGCTTATCTCCCCAAAATTGGCAACTTCCTTACGCAATGATTTAGAACTTGTCTATGAAGTATATCCAGCCTTTGACCGTGAAGCCTACCTCAAAGGCATGCAACAGCCTGTCTTCTTTGGCTCTGCTCTGAACAACTTCGGGGTAAGGGAACTCTTGGACTGCTTTGTTGAGATTGCCCCATCACCCCTACCCAAAGCCAGTGAAGAACGATTGGTACAGCCCAATGAAAAGACCTTTACAGGTTTTGTCTTCAAGATACATGCCAATATGGATCCCAATCACCGCGACCGCTTGGCTTTTGTGAAAATCGTTTCGGGAAGTTTTGAACGTAACAAACCTTATTTGCATACCCGTTTGGGTAAGAAACTCAAGTTCTCTAGCCCAAATGCCTTCTTTGCCGAGAAAAAAGAAGTAGTGGATATCTCCTACGCAGGTGATATTGTCGGTTTGCATGATACAGGTAACTTCAAGATAGGAGACACTCTCACCGAAGGAGAAGTTCTCCATTTCAGAGGGATACCTAGCTTCTCCCCTGAACACTTCCGCTATATCAACAATGCCGACCCTCTTAAGTCCAAGCAGTTAGAGAAAGGTATAGACCAACTTATGGACGAAGGGGTCGCCCAGCTCTTTACTTTGGATTTCAACGGACGAAAGGTTATCGGTACTGTGGGTGCTCTCCAATATGAGGTAATCCAATATCGATTAGAACACGAATATGGTGCTAAGTGTAGTTATGAGAACTTCCCTATCTACAAAGCATGTTGGGTAGAAGCACCTGAAAACCCTAAAGATCCTGATTACTTAGATTTTTTACGTGTAAAACAAAAATTCTTAGCACGTGACAAGCAAGGGCAATTAGTCTTTCTGGCTGACTCGGCCTTCTCTATAGAGATGGTCAAGCAGAAATATCCACAGCTAAAACTACATTTCACTTCAGAATTCTTAAACTAAGAGGAGGATTAACTTCGACAGAGGGAGCCTTTCCATTCTGATTATTTTTGGCATATTAATTGCTTACTATATAGGTCAGTTTGCAGCATATATTATACTATGCTGTTTATCAGTAGTTTGTAATTTTCTTTTTTACTCTATCAGAGAAGCAAAAAGGAAATGCTGACAATATTACATATATTAGCGAGAAAATTTCATGAAAATAGGAAATTTTGACAGTCTTTTTGAAGACCATCTTGAAGATGCAAAAATTATAGCTATCCCTCATCAGCGAGACGAAGAGGAGATGGAGGAAGAGCATACTGATGCCCCACTTCCTGAAGTGCTCCCTATACTCCCCCTGAAGAATACTGTACTCTTCCCTGGGGTGATTATGCCTATTTCTATCAAGCGAGAGGCTTCTTTGGAACTTATCAATGATGCTAAAAAAGAACGCTTAATAGGAGTGGTGAGCCAGCGAAACGACAACGATGCTCCTAGCAAGGAAGACTTTTACAGTATAGGAGTGGTAGCACGTATCATCAAAATACTCAAGATTCCTGATGGGAGTATCAGTGTCCTAGTACAGGGAACACGTCGCTTCCAGATTACTGAATTTGTAGAAGAACAACCCTATTTTAAGGCCAAGATACAGGAAAGCCCCGAACTACTCCCTGAAGAGCAGGATGAAGAGTTTTCTGCCACTATGGAAGTAGTAAGGGATATCTCCCTAAGACTAGCCAAGGAGACTTCCACAGGCGGACTTGAAGTGCCTTTCGTGTTGCAAAACATAGATAATGACTTCTTTCTGATCAACTATGTAGCCTCCACTTCTCCCTTATCTGTAAGTGAAAAGCAGGATATATTGGAGCAAAACAGCTTGGTTACCCGCGCTTGGGCTATTATCAAGTATTTTGGGGTAGAGCTTCAAAAAGCTACCTTAAGAAAGGAAATACAGAACAAAGTCCACATGGACTTTGACAAGCAACAGCGTGATTATTTCCTACACCAACAGATACAAACTATCCAGAAAGAATTGGGCAATGAGTCCTTCGAGGCGGATATAGAAAAATTCAAAGAGCAAGCCAAAACCAAGCAATGGAATGAGAAAATTCAAAAGCACTTTGACAAGGAACTAGCTAAGCTCCAGCGACTTAATCCTCAAATGCCTGACTATGCTATACAGCGTAACTATATAGACTTGCTCTTGGATCTCCCTTGGAATGTGTATTCCAAAGACAAATTTGACCTCAAGCGAGCACAGAAAATATTAGACAAAGACCATTATGGCTTGGAAGATGTCAAACGACGTATCATAGAATACTTAGCTGTATTGAAATTACGCAATGATATGAAATCGCCTATCCTCTGCCTCTATGGTCCTCCAGGGGTAGGAAAGACTTCCTTAGGGCGTTCCATAGCCAAGGCCTTAGGACGTGAATATGTGCGTATGGCTCTTGGTGGCCTGCGCGATGAGGCAGAGATACGTGGACACCGTAAGACTTACATAGGGGCTATGCCTGGGCGTATCCTACAACTGATCAAAAAAGCAGGTACTTCCAACCCTGTTTTCGTCTTGGACGAATTGGACAAACTCAGCCAAGGCTACGGAGGTGACCCCTCTTCAGCTATGCTGGAGGTACTTGACCCTGAGCAGAATAATGAGTTCTATGACAATTTTCTTGAGATAGGCTATGACCTTTCTAAGGTGATGTTCATCGCTACAGCCAATGACCTAAGCACTATACAGCCAGCCCTAAAGGATAGGATGGAGATTATCAATATCTCTGGTTATACCATTGAGGAGAAGGTAGAGATAGCCCGTCATTTTCTTTTGCCTAAGGTACTCAAAGAGCATGGTATGGAGCACAAACAAATCCAGCTAGGCAAAAAAGAAATAGAACGTATCATAGAAGGCTATACACGCGAGTCAGGGGTAAGAAACTTAGAAAAGCAAATCGCTAAAATAGTACGCTATATAGCTCGTGCTATAGCTATGAATGAGGAATATAATCCAAAGATATCCTTGGAGGATATCCGAAAAATATTAGGTATTCCCACCGAGCGAGATAAGTATGAGAATAATGAAGTGGCAGGGGTTGTAACAGGACTGGCTTGGACAAGTGTAGGGGGAGATATTCTCTTTATAGAATCTGCCTTTTCCAAGGGCAGCGGTGGCCTTTCTATCACAGGAAATATAGGTACCGTAATGAAGGAATCAGCTACCATTGCCTTGGAATATATCAAGGCACATGCCGAGCAATTTGGGTTAGATACACGTATTTTTGACCAATACAAAATCCATATCCATATCCCCGAAGGTGCCACTCCTAAGGATGGACCAAGTGCAGGTATTGCCCTACTTACTTCTCTCTTTTCAGTACTTACTCAAAGAAGAGTGAAGAAAAATCTGGCTATGACAGGTGAGATTACGCTAAGAGGAAAGGTGCTTCCTGTGGGTGGTATCAAAGAAAAGATACTCGCCGCCAAGCGAGCAGGTATCAAGGAGATTATTCTGTGCAAAGACAATGAAAAAGACATTGACGAAATAAAGCAAGAATACCTACAAGGTCTCACCTTCCACTATGTTACCGAAATGGAGGATGTACTCAAGCTTGCTGTAACCCAAGAAGCTGTAAAGAACCCTAAGACTTTCACCTTTGAAGATAAAGTAGGGGCGAATGGCAATTCGCCCATGTAAAGAGGTAATTTTACCCATGTAAAAGAACCATTTACCATCACAAAAGTACAATTAACAATTAGTGATTAACAATTAACCATTAATCATTAATCATTAACAATTAAATTTGTATTTTTGCAGAATTAAAAAATCAAAAGATTAGATTATGGACAAAGAACAATTCCTTAAAGAAGCACAAGACAAAATCAGTGCTTTGACTGAGAAAATCAATTCCTTAACTGAAGCTTTAGGCCTTCAAACAGGAGACCTCAAAGAGAAAGCTCAAGAAGAAATCAACAAACTATTAGCTGACAAATCATCTCTTACTGAAAAATTCGAAGCCTTGAAAAATGTTTCTGATGACAAGTGGGAAGATGCTAAGAAAGCTTTCAATGATATTGCTTCTGGTAACCTCTCTGAAGGTATCCAAAAGGGTATTGACACCTTAAAGAATTTATTCTAATTCAGTAGTTAGTGGTTAGTGATTAGTTGTCAGAGACTAACCACTAGCCACTAATAACTAACAACTAATAACATGTTTGATAATTTAAGTGATAAATTAGAGAAGGCCTTACATGTACTCAAAGGGCACGGACAGATTACCGAAATTAACGTAGCTGAAACACTTAAGGAAGTGCGCCGTGCACTCTTGGATGCGGACGTGAACTATGCTATTGCCAAGGACTTTACCGCAAAGGTAAAAGCCAAAGCTTTGGGTGCCAATGTACTCACTACCCTACAACCAGGCCAGCTCATGGTTAAGATTGTCCGAGATGAGCTTACTGAACTTATGGGAGGTGATGCCACAGGAGTCAATCTCAGCGGTAACCCTTCGGTAATACTCATGTCGGGATTACAGGGGTCTGGTAAAACAACCTTCTCAGGAAAATTGGCCAACTTCCTCAAAACCAAGAAGAATAAAAAACCTCTATTGGTAGCCTGCGATGTATATCGTCCAGCAGCGATTGATCAGCTACATATTGTAGGTGATCAGATAGGAGTACCTGTATTTTCCGAAAAAGAAAATAACAATCCCGTAGATATTGCTCAAAAAGGAATCGCCTATGCCAAAAGTAATGGGCTGAATGTGGTTATTATAGATACCGCTGGTCGCTTGGCTGTGGATGAGCAGATGATGAAGGAAATCGCCAATATTCATAAGGCGGTTACTCCCCAAGAGACCCTCTTTGTTGTAGATGCTATGACAGGGCAAGATGCAGTAAATACTGCCAAGGCCTTCAATGATATCTTGAATTTTGACGGGGTAATCCTTACCAAATTGGATGGGGATACCCGTGGGGGAGCTGCTATCTCTATCAAGTCGGTTGTAAATAAGCCTATCAAGTTCGTAGGTACAGGGGAGAAAATGGATGCAATAGATGTATTCTATCCTGCTCGTATGGCCGATCGTATCTTGGGTATGGGGGATGTGGTTTCCCTTGTAGAACGTGCTCAAGAGCAATTTGACGAAGAACAAGCTCGTAAGTTACAAAAGAAAATAGCCAAGAACCAATTCGGTTTTGACGACTTCCTCTCCCAGATACAACAAATCAAGAAAATGGGGAACATGAAAGACCTATTGGGTATGCTCCCTGGAGTAGGCAAGGCTGTAAAGGATTTAGATATCAGTGATGATGCTTTCAAATATATAGAAGCCATTATTTACTCTATGACCCCTGCCGAACGTAGTAACCCTTCTATCATCAATACCTCTCGCAAGAATCGTATTGCCAAAGGAAGTGGTCGCAACATCGCTGAAGTTAATCAGCTTCTGAAACAGTTTGATCAAATGAGCAAAATGATGAAGATGATGCAAAGCGGCGGTGCCAAACAAATGATGCGCATGATGCAATCCATGCCAAGAATGTAAAATATAGTTTTTGAGTTCTCAGTTTTGAATACACTTGATTTCAAAACAAAGGACTCAAAACTCAAATTTTTTAAAATATATGGAACAAGAATTATTGGATAGTTACTATCACTTTATAAGAGAAGTAGTAGCCACAGGCATCGTTTATTGTCTAAGAGATACACAAAGCGAATATGTAGCCGCTTGTACCTCTAATCAGTTTGTAACCCAAGACCAAGAGGAGCAAGTAGGTGTATTTGCCTTTTGGTCTGATAAGGAAGGGGCTAAAGCATGCCAAAAAGAAGAATGGGAAGAATACACCATCAGTGAAATTCCCTTAGCCGAATTCATGGAAGACTGGTGCCTAAGCATGTATCAGGACGATATCGTAGCAGGAATTAATTTCTCTGAAGACCTATATGGACATGAGGAATCCCCCATAGAACTACTTAATGCACTTATCGCTGAAGTAGAAGCCAATAAGGTTGTCCTCTCCTTCAAAGGATTTACCTCCCTTGATGACTTAAAAGAATACGTTAAAGAAATAGAGGCTGAATAAACATTTTTTTTCATTCATTTTCACAACTACTGTCCGTTATGTACCCCAAAAGGTACTTTTCGGACAGTTTGTTGTCTTATCAAATATTAAAAATAATTTTATTGTTTATAATTATTAGTTAAAAATTAATTTTTAAATTGTTTTTTACAAAAAAATAATTAACTTGCGCACTAATAACTATAATCATATATCCTATGAAGTTGTTTTTTACCCTAGTGAGTATGTTCCTATGCTTGGGAACACTCCATGCCCAAAAAGCTCAAAAAGTGACTGTTGAAAGGTTTATTGAAGCCCTCAGAAACACCTCCGAAGAGGACTTCCCTATCCTATACCCTATGTTGAAAATTACCCAAGTTATTCCAGCCGAACAAGGCGGTATGGAAAAAATACGACAAGTTTTCACTGTTATAAAGAGTCAAATACAAGAGCAAGGGCCTATTTTGTACACCTCTCAAGAGGCTATTGATCTGATCAACTCAGGACAGACCAAGCAGCGTGTTAGTGATATTCTCACCTCTGACAGGGGAGTTGTGATCTATATCTATTTACCTTACAATGACAAACTATTAGTGCGTTTTCCTATTGTAGTTGACAAAGAAAATGAAATTATAGCTATCAATATAGATTATTGCAAAGACAACACTATCTGCCTGCAATATTTGTAATTCCATAGCTTTTAAAACAAATTATGTTAAAACAACAATTACAACTTAAGCTCACTCAGAAGCTATCCCCTCAGCAAATCCAACTAATGAAGTTGGTACAACTTCCTACTCTTGCCTTTGAACAACGAGTAAAAGAAGAATTAGAAGAAAATCCTGCCTTGGAAGCTACTGAGGAGCACCAAGACTGGGAGCAGGAGGAAGCCCCTGAAGATGACTATAACACAAATGATGAGTACGAAGATAACCAAATCATAGAAGCTGATGCCATCAATGTAGATGAATATCTCAGTGATGATGAGATTCCTGATTATCGCCTCTATGCTAACAATTATCATGAGGATGATGCTTTTGGGCTACCCTATCGTGAGGAAGTTTCTTTTCACCAATACCTAATAGAACAACTCAATACCTTTCGCTTAGGAGAGAAAGAGCGAGAGATAGCGGAGTTTTTGGTAGGAAGTATCAATGACAATGGGTATATTCGTCGCTCTATGAGGGATATAGCCGATGATTTGGCATTTACTCAGAACGTATATACTGATGAGAAGGAGGTAGAACATATCCTCAAAACGGTTATCTTCCAGCTAGACCCTGCAGGAATAGGTGCCAGAGACTTACAAGAAAGCCTTATCGTACAACTAAAGCGCAAGCCACAAACGGCTATCACCGAACTAGCGATTACGATCCTTACTGAGAACTTTGATATCTTCAGCAAGAAGCACTATGACAAGCTCATCCAAAAATACAATATCTCAGAAGAAACGCTCAAGGAAGTAATCCAAGAGGTAGAGAAGCTCAATCCCAAACCAGGGAGTTCTTATGCCGAAGGAAGTAAATTCACTGAGCAGGTAGTACCCGATTTTACTGTTACTATCAACGATGGAGAATTGGAACTTTCCCTCAATGGACGAAATGCTCCCGAACTACATGTCTCTCAAGAATACACCGAGATGTTCAAGACCTATCGGGATTCAGCAGAGAAAGATAAGCAAAAACAGAAAGAAGCAGTGGAGTTCATCAAGCAAAAGCTGGATGCCGCTAAGTGGTTCATTGATGCTATTAAGCAGCGTCAGAATACCCTTTTGGTTACGATGAATGCTATTATGTTACACCAAAAGGAATATTTCCTTACAGGAGATGAAACCAAGATAAAACCACTTATCCTCAAGGATATAGCCGAGAGTATTGGTATGGATATCTCCACTGTTTCTCGAGTAGCCAATAGCAAGTTCGTTAGTACCCCTTATGGTACTAAGCCCGTGAAAGCCTTTTTCTCAGAAGCTATCAAGAATGAAGAAGGGGAAGATATCTCCACCTATGAAGTCAAGAAGATTCTCCAAACAATCATAGAAGGAGAGAACAAGCGTAAGCCTTATACCGATGATAAGCTTATGGAGCTGCTCAAGGAAAAGGGTTACCCTATTGCGCGCCGTACCATTGCCAAGTATAGGGAACAATTGGATATTCCTGTGGCGCGCTTAAGAAAAGAATTATAGTAGAATGAAACACTTAACTCACGTAAACAAATATTTTTACAAATATCGCAAACAGCTCTTTTGGGGGGTACTCATCACTATCATAGCAAGACTTTTCTCCCTTGTCATGCCCAAGGGGGTACAATACGCTATCAAATCGATAGAGAACTATATAGTACATCCTACCCCTGAACAATCCTTAGGAAAGATATTGTTGCCTTGTGCTTTGATAATCATAGGTTCAACCTTGCTTTCAGGTTTTTTTACTTTCTGGATGCGACAACTCATTATTAATGTCTCTCGCTATATAGAGTATGACATGAAGAATGAAATATACCAAAAATACCAAATCCTCTCTCAGCGCTTCTACAAGCAAAACCGTACAGGTGATCTTATGAACCGTATTAGTGAGGATGTAGGAAAGGTGCGTATGTACACTGGTCCTGCCCTTATGTATAGTGTACAGACAATTACCCTCTTTCTTTGTAGCATTCCCCTGATGTTCTACACCTCGCCTACACTGGCTATCTATGCACTCTTGCCACTGCCTATACTGGCCATACTCATTTATTTCATCGCTCGAAAGATCAATAAGAAAACCCTTGAGGTACAGCAATTCCTGTCAGAAATATCCTCTTTCTCTCAAGAGATTTTTTCGGGTATACACACAATCAAAGCCTATGCCCTAGAGAAGGAAGCTCAGAAGAATGTAGAGACTCTTAGCGAAGAGGGACGTAAGAAAAACTTATCTTTGTTGCGTATTCAGGCTTGTTTCTTCCCTATTATGCTGCTACTTATCGGGATTAGTATCATCTTTGTTATCTTTATAGGAGGACGATTGTATATCAATGGACAAATAGACTCTATTGGGGTGATTACCGAATTTAGTATCTATGTAATGATGCTTACATGGCCGGTAGCTACGGTAGGTTGGGTAAGTAATATTGTTCAACAAGCAGAGGCTTCTCAAGGACGTATCAACGAATTTCTAGATGAAAAACCCGATATTGAAAATACAAACTTCTCCCCTACACCTATCATAGGAGATATCCGCTTTGAGCATGTAACCTTCACCTATCCTGATACCCAAATTACTGCCTTGAAGGATATTTCTTTCCATATACCTAAGGGAAAAAGTATTGCTATTATAGGACGTACAGGCTCAGGTAAATCCACCATCCTCGACCTTATCACCCGTATGTACGATGTACAAGAGGGACAAGTGCTTATTGATGGAAAAAATATCAAATCTCTCAACCTTAATGATTTGCGAAAATCCATCTCTGTTATTCCACAGGATTCCTTCCTTTTCTCCGATACTATAGAGAATAACATTAAGTTTGGCAAACCTGAAGCTACCGATTTGGAAGTCATCCATGTAGCCAAACTCGCGCAAGTGCATGACAACATCATGGATTTCAAAGATAATTATAGGACTATTCTAGGAGAAAGAGGTATTTCCCTAAGTGGAGGGCAACGTCAGCGTGTATCCATAGCCAGAGCCTTGCTCAAGCAGGCTCAGATCTATCTCTTTGATGACTGTCTCTCAGCTGTAGATACTGATACAGAAGAGAAAATACTCCATAACCTTTCTCAGACGGTGCAAGATACCACCCGTATCATTGTCAGCCACCGTGTATCGGTAGCTAGAAATGCCGATTATATCCTCTTCTTAGACCAAGGTTGTCTCATAGGAGAGGGTACCCATACCGATCTATATGCGCAAAATGAAACTTATCGTAACTATTATGATACTCAAGTCATTAAGTAATTAGTGAAAACCGAATAATAAATAGTAAAACTTAAAAATTCAAAATTATGAGACATACTCTTACACTTTTAGTAGCTCTTTTGAGCCTTGTAGCCTGCTCCGATGGCAAACTCTCTCCCTCTCAAGCCCATGACTTAGTAGAGGCAGCCTTGCAGGATACCCCTATGTACGAAACAGCTCACCTAACATTGGGTGAAGTAAAGTACCGTACCAAAAAGGATGGGGATAAGATAAAACAAATCAAACAATTGGAAAGTGATGATTACCTATCCATAGAGGAAATTAAGGTAAAGAAAAAATGGCTTTCCAACGATAGTATATGGGTTGTCAATATCAAGTGTACTGATAAGGCACTCCCCTATGTTACCGAACTAAAGGAAACACGTGCCAAGGTAAAAACCCTAGAATATGTACTCTCCAATGAGGTTACCGTAGAGCAAAAAAATGAAAAAAGTGCTACCATCACCGCTACCTTCCAAAAGAAAGAAACTCCCTTCAGTTTCCTAAACAAAAAGGCAGGCGGACAGGACTTTATCCAAAAGAAATACAAGGCCAAATACCGAGAAAAAGAAGGATGGACGCTCTCTAAATAATATGAAGTCTATCCAAAAAATCCCATTTTTAGTGGGTGAAATGCCTTTTGCCCTTATTATCACCTTTTATTTTTTACCTTTATGAAAAGAAGTACGTCCCTTTTACTCTTCCATGCCCTTCTCTCTGTGGTTTCGGGCATACTCATCACTCAAATGTCTCTCTTGGGGCGTATTGGTATTCACACCATGTATAGGCAATTCATGGTTTTTCGCTCGTGGTGGAAGACAGCTCTACTGCTTTTTGTTGCACAGTGCCTACTCCTTGGCCTACTTTGGGGCGTACGAAAAATGGCTAATCTTTCAGTGGCTAAAAAAACGGCATGGCTACTACTTATTGTAGGTATAGCAGGCTTTGGAGCTACTTATTGGGATTTCTCCACCACTATGCACAAGGTTATGAAAGCCAAATTCCACTTCGGTTTTTACCTCTTTTGGATTGGCTGGTGGATAAGTTGCCTATACTTTATCACCATTAAGAATGAAAAACCTAATAATGAGATAGTAAGTCAACTTGATAATGAGCCTGTTGACAAATTAACAAATTGACAAATCCCCTCATTTTTTTTGAGTTTTTTCTTTTTTATGTCCTATTTTTTTTGTAACTTGCACCGTAGTAATTACAAAAAAAATTCTAATGAAACAATTGGTAATAGCCCTTTCTATGGCTGTCCTTCCCAGCATTTTCGCACCTGTTAGGGCACAGGAGCAAACCTCTCCCGACGGGAAAGTAACCCTTACCTTCTCCCTTACCAAGGAAGGCACTCCAGCCTATAAGGTAAGCTACAAGAATAAACCTGTTATCAAGGAAAGTACCTTGGGCTTCCTGCTAAAAAAATCAGAGTCCCTTACCAAACAATTTAAGATTGTTGACACTCAAAAGACTACTTTCAAGGAAACTTGGAAACCTGTATGGGGGGAAGAAAATCAAATCCTTAACCACTATAATGAACTCTTAGTGGCTCTAGAACAAACTTCTACTCATAGGAAAATGAACCTACGTTTTAGAGTTTATAATGAGGGAGTTGGTTTCCGCTATGAGTTCCCTCAGCAAAAGGAACTTACCTACTTTGTAATAGAGGAAGAATTGAGCCAATTTGCCATGACTGGTGATCATACAGCATGGTGGATCCCTGGAGACTACGACACACAAGAGTATGATTATACCGAATCTAAACTCTCCCAAATTCGCTCTCTCATGCCACAGGCAGTGATTAAGAATGTATGTCAAACTCCTTTCTCTCCTACAGGCGTACAAACATCATTAATAATGAAAAGCCAAGATGGTCTTTACATCAACCTACATGAAGCAGCACTAGTCAATTACGCTTGTATGCATCTGAATTTGGACGATAAGACTTTCGTATTCCAATCCCAACTCACCCCCGATGCCAAAGGCGACAAAGGTCACCTCTACTCCCCTTGCCACACCCCTTGGCGTACTATTATGGTGAGCGATGATGCTCGTAATATATTGGCTTCTCGCCTTATCCTAAACCTTAATGATCCTTGTGCTCTTACAGATACTTCTTGGATAAAACCTGTGAAATACATAGGAGTATGGTGGGAAATGATCTCTGGTAAGTCCTCTTGGGCTTATACCAATGAGTTCCCTACTGTGGATCTCGACAAAGTGGATTACTCCAAAGCTCGTCGCAATGGTACTCATGCCGCGAACAACCAAAAAGTACGTCGTTATATTGACTTCGCTGCCCAACATGGCTTTGACCAAGTACTTGTAGAGGGCTGGAATATAGGCTGGGAAGATTGGTTTGACAATTCCAAAGATTATGTCTTTGACTTTGTAACACCTTACCCTGATTTTGATCTCAAGGGCTTAAATGATTATGCGCACAGCAAGGGAGTGAAACTTATGATGCATCATGAAACATCTGCTTCTTTGCGCAACTACGAACGACACATGGAAAAGGCTTACCAACTGATGAATGACTATGGTTATAATTCTGTAAAAAGTGGCTATGTAGGAAGTATTATTCCACGCGGTGAACACCATTATGGTCAATGGGCTGTGAATCATTACCTATATGCTATTAAGGAAGCTGCCAAGCATAAGATTATGGTCAATGCTCACGAGGCTGTACGCCCTACGGGTCTATGTCGCACCTATCCGAATATCATTGGCAATGAGTCTGCTCGTGGTACTGAATACGAAGCTCTTGAAACTGTAAAGCCTTTCAATACTACCATCTTACCTTTCACCCGCTTACAAGGGGGACCTATGGACTATACCCCAGGTATCTTTGAAACTAATTTGGTGAATGTTAATCCTGAGAACCACCATACACTAAGCAGTACCCTTGCCAAGCAATTGGGCTTATATGTTACTATGTATAGTCCTTTACAAATGGCAGCTGACCTACCTGAAAACTATGAAAAATTCTTAGACGCTTTTGAGTTTATCAAAAAAGTACCTGTTGATTGGCAAAAGAGCGTTTATTTGGAAGCTGAACCAGGTCAATATATTACCATTGCTCGTAAAGACAAGCACAGTAATAATTGGTATATAGGTAACACTAGCAATGAAAACGGACATACCTCAGTGCTCTCTCTGGATTTCTTAGACAAAGGGAAAGAATATGAAGCTACCATCTATGCCGATGCTCCTAATGCCAATTACCAAGGCAATGCCCAAGCCTACACCATCAAAAAGCAAAAGGTGAATGCCAAAACCAAGCTTACCCTAAAAGCTGCTCGTGGAGGAGGATACGCCATAGAAATAATAGAGAAAAAATAAAAAACAAAAAGGTGAAAAGTAAAATTAGTTTTTACTTTTCACCTTTTACTTTATATCTATTATAAGATTATCATATGCTAAGAATACATGGGCGGGGAGTTCTTTCTGTACTTTAGCATGAAAACCCATAGTTTGACTTATATGCGTAAAAAAGGTCTGGCGTGGGTGTACTTCCTTGACAATGGCCAAGGCCTCTTCTATGTTTAGGTGAGTAGGATGTGAGGCTTTACGCAAGGCATTGAGCACCAAAGTATCTACTTTATAGAGCTTGGAAAGCTCTGCTTGAGTGATATATTTAGCATCGGTGATATAGGCTAGGTTTCCTATACGATAGCCTAAAATAGGTAAAGTACCATGCTCCACGGCAATCGGGATCACCTCCTTGCCAAAAAGAGTAAAAGGCGTATCAGCAGTAATTTCAGTAGCAGCCACTGAAGGAGCTCCTGCATAACGATTCTCAGTAGCAAAGATATAGGCAAAGCGTATGCGTAGCTGCTCTATCACTCTAGCAAGTCCATAGATAGGCATATCCCCTTGCTTTAGGACGAAAGGACGTATATCGTCCAAACCTGCCGTATGGTCGGCATGTTCGTGTGTAAAGAGGATTGCTTCCAAGTGCTGTACCCTATGGCGCAACATCTGTTGGCGAAAGTCAGGAGAACAATCTATATTCACATTCACACCACCCCATGAGAGCAAGGCCGAAGTACGCAAACGCTTATCTCGCTTATCTCGGCTACGTGCCACAGGAGTATCCATGCCTATCACAGGTACGCCTTGTGAGGTGCCTGTTCCTAAAAAGGTAAGTTTCATCAGGCTTATTTTTAATTAGTTAGCTTTTTCTATTGGAAAAAATTTCCACTCCTGCAAAAATACAATTTTTTCTTGATAATAGCTTTTAAAACTACCAAAAAAAATGTACCTTTGCACCTTAAAAACACTGACTAATGAAAATTACCATTGGAAATGATCACGCAGGTACTGAATATAAGAAAGTGATTATGCAATACTTGCTATCACAGAATTATGAAGTTACTAATGTAGGTACTGACTCCCCTGAAAGTGTGGATTACCCTGATTTTGCTCACCCCGTAGGAGAGATGATAGATAAGGGTGAGGCTGACTGGGGAATTGTTATCTGTGGAAGTGGCAATGGAGTAGCCATGACCGTGAACAAGCACCCCAAAGTGCGTTGTGCCTTATGCTGGAATAAGGAGATAGCCGCCCTAGCAAGAGAACATAACAACGCCAATGTTATCGCCATCCCTGCCCGATTTACAGCTATAGAACAAGCACTTGAGATGGTCAAGACTTTCCTAAATACCCCCTTCGAAGGAGGCAGACATGCTCGACGTGTAGAGAAAATTTAACCACATAATATTGTTATTCCTATGATAGATAAAATCAAAGCACATATCGCCAAGGTAGAGGCTTTTGCGACTGAAAAAAAGGAAGAGTTAGAACAATTCCGTTTGGAATACCTCGGTAAGAAGGGACTGCTCAATGACTTTTTTGCGCAATTCAAGGAAGTTCCTAAGGAAGAAAAAAAGGAATTTGGACAGATTATCAATGAACTCAAAAGCAAAGCTGAAGCTAAGATTAACGAACTTAAAGAAAGATTGGGCGGTCAAAGCACTGCAGCACCTGCTTATAATGATCTTACCCGACCTGCTTTCCCTATAGAAATCGGAAGCCGACACCCTGTGTCCCTTATCAAAAATAAAATTATTGAAATATTTGCCAACATTGGCTTTAGCATAGCCGAAGGCCCCGAAATAGAGGACGATTGGCACAACTTTACAGCACTAAATCTCCCTGAATATCACCCTGCAAGGGATATGCAGGATACTTTCTTTATCCAGACCCGACCTGATATTCTTCTACATACTCACACCAGCTCAGTGGAGGTGCGTTATATGGAACAAAACCAACCTCCTATCCGCATCATCGCCCCTGGACGTGTGTATCGCAACGAGGATATATCCGCTCGCTCTCACTGTCTTTTCCACCAGATAGAGGGCTTGTATATTGACACCAATGTGTCCTTCGCTGACCTCAAGCAAACGCTGCTTTACTTCACCAAGGAGATGTTTGGCAAGTCCAAAATACGCCTTAGACCTTCCTATTTCCCTTTCACTGAACCCAGTGCAGAAATGGATATCTATTGGGGACTGAACAACGAAATCGATTATCGCATCACCAAGGGAACAGGTTGGTTAGAAATTATGGGCTGTGGTATGACTGACCCCAATGTACTAAAAAACTGCAATATAGATCCCGAAAAATATTCAGGTTTTGCTTTCGGTATTGGACTAGAACGTGTAGCCATGCTACTATATCAGATAGGAGATATCCGCGCTTTCTATGAAAATGATGTGCGCTTCTTAGAGCAATTCAAAAGCTCTATATAACCCGCCTTTGATAACCGCGTTATTATGTTCAGACATCAAGGAAAAAAGCGTTCTGCCAAGAATAACTTACAAATAGCCGTTGTACTTTCTTTTGTAGCGGGTATAGTCAATGTAGTGGGCTTCCTTTTCTTAAGCAGGCTCACTACCAATGTAACAGGGCATTTCGCTTTTTTCATTCATGATATGTCTATAGCGGAGTTTTGGAAAGGTACTATCTATTTGTGCTATATCATTTCCTTCCTTTGTGGTTCCTTTACCTCTGGCTGGCTGATTGAAGATGCCAATTATCACAGAAGGCAAAATAAGTATTTCAGACCTACCCTCTTAGAGTGCTTAGTACTGGGATTAGTCATTTCATGCAATACTCTATGGGAGCAATTTCCGCATGAAATTACCACTTTTATGTTGCTCTATGCCATGGGTTTGCAGAACTCTTTTGTAACTAAGATCTCCAATGCTACTGTACGTACCACGCACCTAACGGGCTTATTTACAGATTTGGGAATTGAACTTTCTCAGTTATTCTATATCAGAAGAAACAATTATCTACAACAGGAGAAAAATATAAAAAATAGCATCAAGCTACGCCTTTTTATCGTTGTTTTTTTCTTCCTAGGCGGCTTTTTTGCAGGGTTCTCTTACGTAGAACTATCCTTGGGAATCAAGACCCTTTTCTTTGCCATTATCATTCTGTTGGCAGGATTATATTATGATGATGTACGCTTTAGATATCTCACCGAACGAAGAAAGCACCGAAACCATCCAAAACATATCAAACACTCCAAACATTCCACCACCCCAATTGACACTCATTAGTACATGCCATTTTGTCACTTTTCAATCTTTGGCAATACTTTTGCTATGAATAAAAATTAGTAATACAAAATAATACACCCATGAATACAGGACACACTCATAACGAAGACGACTTCTACGCAGATGACATTCATGACGCTGATTTTCAGGATGCTGAAATCATAGATGAAGAAATACTTAATGATGCCCCTGCTCAAGAGGCATCTTATATAGAAAAAGAGCCTCAAGCAACAGAAGCGCAAGCATCATATACTCAAGAAGAAACTGAAAAACAAAACAGTAACGCCCAAGCTGAATTTGCTGAAAGGCAAGCTGACGCTGAAGCTAAAAGACAAGCCGAGGCTGAAAGACAAGCCAGTGATGCCGCTCAGGCCGATGAAGCTATCTCTATCCTTGAGGCTGAACTACACAAGGAAAAGGACAAATTCATGCGACTTTTTGCTGAATTTGAAAACTACAAACGACGTACTGCCAAAGAGCGACAAGACTTACTCAAATCAGCAGGACAAGATGTCATACAATCTTTACTCCCTGTCTTAGATGATTTTGATCGCGCCCTAGTGGAAATCTCCAAATCAGAGGACGAAAACTTACTTCGCGGCGTGGAACTTATTCACAGCAAGCTCCTGAGCACCCTACGCTCCAAAGGTTTGGAAGAAATCCCTGTGGCTGCCTCTGATGCTTTTGATAGTGACATCCACGAGGCACTGACCCAAACTACCGCCCCTACCCCTGAACTCAAAGGAAAAATAATTGATGTGGTAGAAAAAGGATACAAATTGGGAGAAAAGATTATCCGTTACCCTAAAGTGGTAGTAGGACAATAGGTTTTCTTAGTGATTGAATAAATGAAAAAAGATTATTACGAAATTTTAGGCGTTAGCAAGACTGCTACTGTCGCTGAAATAAAAAAGGCCTACCGAAAAAAAGCATTAGAATATCACCCCGATAAAAATCCTGGTGACAAAGAGGCCGAAGAAAAATTCAAAGAGGCAGCTCAGGCCTATGAAATACTGAGCGACGAACAAAAACGAGCACAATACGACCAATTCGGACACGCAGCCTTCGAAGGAGGCGGTGGCGGAGGTTATAGCTCTATGGAAGATATTTTCCGTAACTTCGGGGATATCTTCGGTGGACACTTCAGCGGCTTTGGTGGCTTTGGTGGCTTCGGTGGGGGAAATTCTCGCTCTTATAGAATAAAAGGGGGAGATCTACGTATCCGTGTGAAACTTACCTTGGCTGACATCGTAACAGGTACCGAAAAGAAAGTAAAGGTGCTTCGTAAGGTGAAGGCTGAAGGAGCTACTTATAAGACTTGTAACACCTGTCATGGTAATGGTAGTATTGTCCGTGAGGTCAATACCATGCTTGGTCGTATGCAATCCTCTTCCCCCTGCCCTACTTGTGGTGGAAGCGGTGAAGTGATTGACAAAAAGCCCGATGGTGCCGACTCTCAAGGGTTAAAGAGTATAGAGGAGACTGTCTCTATCAAAATACCCGCTGGAGTAGTGGAAGGCATGCAGATGAAAGTACCTAACAAAGGAAATGAAGCCCCTGGTAACAATAGTATCCCTGGGGATCTATTGGTACTAATTGAGGAAATAGAACACGAGACCCTAAAGCGCGAGGGAGAAAACCTCCATTTAGACCTCTATATAAGTATGCCTGAAGCTGTCTTGGGTACCTCCAAGGATATAGAAACAGCCACAGGAAAAGTGCGTATCAAGCTGGAAGAGGGTATCCAATCTGGAAAAATTCTACGCCTCAAGGGCAAGGGACTCCCTAACCTCAATGGATATGGAGCAGGAGACCTATTAGTACATGTGAATGTATGGACTCCTAAAACCCTTACCAAAGAGCAGAAAAACTTCTTCCAAAAGATGATGGAAGATGAGAACTTTACTCCTCAACCTGACAAATCAGAAAAAAGTTTCTTTGAAAAGGTCAAAGATATGTTCTCCTGACTGACAGATTGGTTATTTTCTAAATTATCATGAAAGAAATTTCTAATTCTATATATGATGAGAAAAATTTTACTAATTCTTGCATTGATTATGACCTATAATACGCAAGCACAGCAGCCACTTACCCCTGAGAAATTATGGGAGGTACAAAGAGTGGGGGGTATCGGGCTTACTCCTGACAAGAAACAGGTTTTACTGAGTGTTACCACACCCAATGTGGCTGAAAATTCCCTCAAAAAGGAATATTACAAATTGGATGTAAATGGGGGCAAACTGATTCCTATTACCAAAGAACAGTTGGACAACCTTACCATTAAGTACAACGCAGACAAGAGTCTCAAGCTCATCCATAAGTCAGTAAAAATAAACCCTGTTTTAGGAAAAGACTTCTATAAGGAATTAAGCAAATCCACAGGAAAAGTGTATGAAGGCCTAGATCATCGTCACTGGGATAAGTGGAATGAAGGAGCTTACAACCATGTATTTGTTGAAAATATATCTACTGGGGTGCAGACAGATCTTATGCAGGGATTGCCTTATTATTGTCCTCAAGAGCCTTCTGGCGGAGAGGAAGACTATATCTGGAGTAATGATGGCAAAAAGGTTCTCTATGTAACCAAAGCAAAAGTGGGTACTCAGTATGTAGTAAGTACCAACACTGATATCTACGAGTATGATATAGATACCAAGACCACTGCTAACCTCACCGAAGGTATGATGGGCTATGATACCCACCCTTCTTTTAACAAAGACGGTGTATTAGCTTGGTTGAGCATGAAGGAGGATGGTAATGAAGCTGACAAGAATGATCTATATATCCTCCACGAAGGCAACAAAATCAACCTTACAGCCTCTTGGGATAATACTGTTTTTAGTTATATTTGGAGTAATGACGGAAAGAAAATTTATTTTATCGCTGCTACCCAAGGTACTCAGCAACTTTTCGAAATAGAACCATTCGCTAAAAACCCTACTCCTAAGCAACTGACCAAAGGAATCTTTGATATAGGTGATATCTTAGGCCAATCCGGTGATCTCTTAGTGGTTTCCCGAAATGACATGAATAGAGCCGCTGAGATATATACCGTTAATCTCAAAGGGCGAAAA
Source organism: uncultured Capnocytophaga sp. (assembly GCF_938029845.1). Classification (GTDB taxonomy): domain Bacteria; phylum Bacteroidota; class Bacteroidia; order Flavobacteriales; family Flavobacteriaceae; genus Capnocytophaga. The sequence continues at coordinate 5,081 of NZ_CALHGG010000159.1, read as the reverse complement.
ACTCCCTTGGAAGTAAAACAGCTCTCTCATATCAATGATGACCTTTACAAGAACATTGCAAAATGTCCTGTAAAAGAGCGTATCATAAAAACCACTGATGGCAAGGATATGTTTGCTTGGGTTATCTATCCACCAGATTTCTCTCCTAAGAAAAAATACCCTACCCTACTCTACTGTGAGGGAGGACCTCAGTCAGCACTAACTCAGTTCTACAGCTTCCGCTGGAACCTCCAACTGATGGCCTCACAAGGTTACATTGTTATCGCTCCTAACCGCCGTGGTATGCCAGGGCATGGAGTAGCTTGGAATGCCGAGATTAGTGGAGACTGGGGAGGTCAAGTAATGAAAGACTATCTAGCTGCTATTGATGATATTGCCAAAGAACCTTATGTAGATGCTTCCCGATTGGGAGCTGTAGGCGCTAGCTACGGAGGTTATTCTGTATATTACTTAGCTGGTATCCATAACAAGCGTTTTAAGACCTTTATCGCACATTGTGGTGTGTTCAACACCCAAAGTATGTATGGTACCACCGAAGAGACTTTCTTCAACCAACATGAGTTCGGAGGACCTTATTGGGAAAAAGACAATGCCATAGCTCAGAAGGCTTTCACCGAGTTCAATCCTATAGAAAAAGTAGGTGCTTGGGATACGCCTATTCTCATCATTCACGGAGGTAAGGACTACCGTGTTCCTGAAGAACAAGGCTTCCAAGCCTTTACCGCTGCCCAGCTCAGAGGAATAAAGAGCAAATTACTCTATTTCCCCGACGAAAATCACTGGGTACTACAACCTCAGAACGCACTGCTTTGGCAACGTACTTTCTTTGGTTGGCTAAAGGAAACTCTGAAATAATATTACACCCTCAAATAGTTTTGTATACTAGTAAAATAAGCCGAAATCCAAGGATTTCGGCTTATTTTCTTGACCCATAAATTGTGTAGGATTAGTACTGTTCTAGCAGGTACTTGATAAGGTCGGTAGTAGTAAGCATACCTACCAAATTTCCATTTTCAGTAACAGGCAAGGCGTGGAAAGTTTGTCCTGCAAGTATCTCCGCAGCTTCCTTAATAGTGGTATCAGGAGAGATAGAAAGCGGTACCTTAGCCATTACTTGTGGAATGGTGAACATGTCATACACTACACTATCCACATGCTTTTCGTCATCGGAAAGGTCAGCAAAACTGATTCGCAATAAGTCTGTAAGGCTTAGTACCCCTACGAGCTTACGCCCTTCCACTACTGGAATATGACGAATATGGTGTTTTTTGAATAATGCCTCTGCCTCATACAAAGTATTGGTAGGGTCTATAGTAACTATGTCCTTGGACATAATCTGGGAAACGGGAACTCTCTGTTTCATATCTTTATAATTTAATTAATGATTTAATGATTCTTTTTTGCACTACAAAGTTAATAAAAAATATTCGAAATATAGCAAAAATTCCATTTTTATTTTCCGTTTCTTTTTCGTATATTTGCATTTCGTAAGTAAAAGATAAAAGGTAAAAAGTAACACCTGTAATATATTAGGTTTTACTTTTTACCTTTTATTTTTTACCTGATTTTCGCTTGTACATTCTCCAGCATAGGAACAAAGCCGAAGGTACCATATTCCTCTTTGTTAAACTCATTGGGCGAGAGTCGTGTAAATACAGTCATAATCTGTTCTCCTTTTCCAATAGGAATTACTAGTCGCCCTCCTATTTTAAGTTGCGCCAAGAGTTCCATGGGCACCTCTGGGGCTCCTGCTGTTACTAAAATGCGGTCATAAGGCGCTTGTTCTACATACCCCTTATAACCATCCCCAAAAATCATTTTCTTAGGAATATAGCCCATTTTCTCAAGTAATAGTTTGGTCTTCTTAAAAAGCTCTTGTTGCCTTTCTATGGTATAAAGATCGACCTTTAGAAAGACCAACACAGCCGACTGGTAACCACTTCCTGTACCTATCTCAAGAACTTTCTGTCCTTGCCTCACTTGTAGCAACTCCGTTTGAAAAGCCACTGTATGAGGGCGAGAAATTGTTTGATCGGCACCAATAGGAAAGGCTATATCCTGATAAGCTTTTTCTTCAAAAATACTATCCAAAAACAAATGTCGAGGGATGGTTCTAATGGCTTGTAACACCTTTTCATCAGAGATGGGATAGTGCGGACGCTCCGAAAGCTGTCTTGCCAAAAGATTCCGCATACCCCGATGCCTTGCTGTATCTTTCATTTCTAATGATTAATGACTAGTCATTAGCGACAAATGACTAGTGACAATAGGATTCGTCACTAGTCATCTGTCGCTAGTTATTGATTTTTATTCTTTCTTCTTAAACAATCCATCCAAGAGATTATTCACTGCTTTTTTAGCTTGATCTTTAGGGGCTTGTTGTTGAGTTTTGGTAGAGTCAGCGGGGTTGGCTTGTGTCTTGCCACCTCCTATAATCTTGCCCAAAGCATCGGTAGCTTTGTTCATCACTTCTCCACCTACTTTTTCAGTAATCTTATTAGTTACCTCATTGGTTACCTTATCCATTACCTTATCAGTAAGTTGGTTAGCCTGTGCCTTCGCTACTTGTAGGGCAAGGTTACTTACTACTTGCTTCATATCGGTAGAGACCTGTGGTTTGGTAAAGTTCCCTCCCATATTCACATTTACAGGAATATCACCCAACTTTTGTTGTTCTGTTGCGGTAAGCTTAGCAAGTAGCGCTGAAGCCTCCTGACCGAGCATTTTAGCTGGCACATTGAAGGTCAGTTTGTAGTCCATCGTTTGGTCAAAACCATGAGTTCCCGCTACATTAATAGTACTATTGTTCCACTTGATTGTGAAAGGTTTTACCACCACGCGACCTTTCTCAAAGGTTACATTGGCCTTAAGATCTTTAAGATTCATTTTTGAAAGATTCAACTGAGTGAACTGTGAATCCAAAGCAGAAACCAAAGGTGAAGCTCCTTTCACATGACCATCCAACAAAGAAGCTGATAAGCTACCAGAGAGTGAATTCATATCAGGGGTAAGTTCAGGGGTAAGTTTCCCTGTCACATTGATCTTGGAACTAAAGAACCCTTCTACCGCCTTGGCAATAGGCATGATATTCTTAAGCATCTCTATCTGAGTGAAGGACTCTACTATATTAAGCTTATTCATATCTAAATCCACTGAGAAAGTAGAGCTATCCCCTTTGGTAGAAACACTTCCTGTAACGGCTGTCTTCCCTCCAAAGATATCAGTTTGCAAGTTCTGTAGGCTTACTTTTTCGTCCTTGATAATAAGTTTTCCAGAGACATTGGCGAGGTTGAGCTTGTCATAAAGCACACTCTTAGCCTTAGCATCCAAGGTACAATCCAAGAAAGCAGGAATCTTGATAGAAGCTCCCGCAGTAGAGGTGTTTGTAGTGGCTGGCTTAGTCTCTGCTGGTTTTTCTTCCTCTTGCTTAGGTGTTTCAGTAGCTGGTGCATCGGTCTGCATAAAGTCACCTACATCTATGTGGTTGGAGGCAAGGTAGAAGTTTCCTTTAAGCACCTCATTACGAAGGGTAAAGCCATAGAAGTTTTCAAGTGTTCCTTTGATATTGAAGTCCGTCTTTCCTGTCTTAGCATCTAGTTCAGTAAGCTCTATCTTAGTATTATTGAAGGAAAGTCCTGCCTTATTGATATGGAAAGGTTGTAGGAAGCCTGCTCCTGAATAGACAAATTGTTCCAAAGAGGCATGACCAGAGTTACGAATACGTTCGTAGGCTTGCTTTTCCACCGATGCCATATCAAAAGAGGTAGAAACATCAGCCTTGAGGATTCCCTTTAGATCTAAATCCATCTGTACAGGATAGGCCTTTTGGATATTCTCCAAGTTGATAGTTCCTTTGAGGTCTGCATCCACAAGCATATTCCCTGTAAGGTTTCTTAGAAGGGCTTTCACTGAGAAAGCATCTTGGTCTATGGTGAAAGCAAAACGATTGATATTCACATAAGTATCTTCCAATTTCTCGGTATCGTTACCTATCTTTACATCTATATCAATATTCTTAACTGATTTAGGGAGAGATGGATACTTGAAAGACGCATTATTGGAGAGCATACGAATATCCAACTTAGGAATAGTCGTAGGGGTGTATTTGCCCGCTACCTTTCCGTTAATAGTAAATTCGCCTGTTGTCTGTACCCCTTCTATACTCTTAGTATAAGCAGCAGGAATAAGGTCTAAACAGTTCTTAAAGGTAGTCTTAGGAGTCTTGAAACTGAGGTCATAGAGCTGACCATCTTCTAATAGTTGTACAAAACCCTCAAAATTAAGCTCTAAGTCGTTTAGCTTTAGGGTGTTGTCCTTTAGAGTATATTTCTGCTGATTAAGGTCTATTCCCAAGATAGCATCAAGGGTCACCACATTGTTGCGCAAAAAGGCAGTACCATCAGAAGCAAAAGACAACTTAAGCGCCGTAGTAGTCTCTAGGTCAAGCACTTGATTTGCAAAGTTTCCTTTTCCTTTGTGATAAAGGCTATCCACAATTACACTTATCTTAGAGCCATCTTCCTTAAAGGTAAAGCGCAGGTTATCAATACTATACTCATTTAAGTCAAGAGAGAAATTATTTGGCTCCTCGCTATCAGGGGTATCAGAAGTGCTCTTAGCAATGTCAAAGTTACCTTTGCCTGCCTCATTTATACGTACATTGACCACTGCATCGGCTATAGAGAAGCCTAAGAGTTTGTAAGGCTCGTTATCTTTCTTAAAGAGTATATCCTTAAGATTCACCTTTGCAGAAAAATTGCCTACATAGGCCAAGGTATCCCCTTCAAAAGGGGCATTATTAATCACCTTCAGCCCATCCACTTCCACCGTTGCATTGGGAAAATTCTTGAACAAACTGAGGGAGAAGTCGTTAAAACTTATTTGTGCATCTACACTTTCATTCACCGCCTCCATGACTTTCTCCTTTATCGTATTTTTAAAGAGAAAAGGAATGGAAACAAGCAGCAGTACTAAGACCACAAAAATAATTCCAATGATTTTAAAAATTTTTTTCATCTATAATAGGGGTTTAGGTTTATAATGGATTAGTCACTTGTCACTCGCCATTAGTCACTAGTAAT
>NZ_CALHGG010000158.1 GCF_938029845.1 uncultured Capnocytophaga sp. | reverse complement strand
ATTCTGGAGATAGATATGGTAATTTTAATCCATCTATAAAGAAAATAAATAAGGAAGGGGAAGTTACTATCCTAAGTAGAATAGATCACTTATTTTTCAATAACATGGGGATGGAGTTATCTCCTCAAAAGGATTCTATATATCTTGTTACGAATCCCCCCACTTCTGTCGGACGTAGTGTGTATGCACTGCCCTTTAACTTTAATAGAGAAAAAGAATACACTACTCCTTCTGAGATGTTAACTGATATAAGACAATTAGATGAAAATAAATATATCTTAGTAGGGAATAGGCAATCTCGTCTTTTATTATTTGATGCTAAAACTAAATCTTGTACTTATATAGCAGGTACTGCTGTTACAAGTGGTATAAAAGATGGAAAAGGTAATGAAGCTTCTTTTCGTAGAATAGATAAAATCGTAATCATTAATAAAGTGATATATGTAGTTGATACAAATAAGAACTTACGAAAAATAGTATATGATGCAGCTTCAGATTCTTATAATGTAACCACTCTTATTGCTGATTTCCCTAAAAATCTTAGAGATATTTTTTCAGATGAAGATAATAATCTTTTAGTATTATCAGATAAAGTATATAAGTTTGACCCTACTAATAATACCTTACGTCAGTATTTTATAGATGATACTAAAGAAGAAGTTATAGCAGAAAGACATACTTTAAGCATCATATTGGAAGTAAAACTTTCTCAACCTAATTCTTATACTCAAATAAGTTGGAGTTATGTAAATAGAATTTTTATTGATAAAAACGACTTATACATACATAATGATTTTTATTTTTTTAAGTTTTCTAACTATAAAAAGATTTTTGTAAAGTAATCCTATGCCCATCCTTATTGGCAATAACCTCTTTATTGAAGAGCTTCCAGTAGATTACAATGGAAAGCTGTTAGATCTTGACCCTTATATTGCCCCACTAAATGTCTTTTTTGATAAGTTGGAGGTAGAATGTGTTAGGGAGTGTTGCGGTATCGAGGCGTTTTCGTTTATGCCAGAAGATATCCAAAAGGCGCTTGTAGGGCTCTCTGTTGAAACTGTGATAACACAACTCAAAGCTATGCAAACAGCTATTGAGGAACAATGGTGGTGTAAGACCGTAAGTAGCACTATTCTAAACAATAATTTTGATAGGAAAGTATTTTTGCAACTATTGGATCATATTATAAAAATCATTTCTACAAACTACTCACTATGAAACAGAAACTCCGAAAGTTAGTACATAAAGATAAGGAATATTTGTATCGGGTAGATACTGCTTATAATAGGAAAAGGGATCATAACTCGCTGCTTTCAGTGCGTATCTTCTTAAGTGGTGAGAAGAATACGCCCTTGTGTGTTGATTTTATCACCTTTGAAGATGAATTTATGGGGCAACCCCTGAATGGAAATATCAAATTGCTCAATAAAACTACACAAACTGAGGATCTCATCAACCTCAATGAACCTAAATATATCCCTAAACTTATAGACTGGGGTACAGAACAAGGCTGGACAGGCACTCAAAAAATAACTCCCCTTAATGGATTGCTCTTTTTGCAATCATTGGGGTATGATACCCTCCCTATAGAAACTCAAAACTAAGAACTCAAAACTATACTTATGGACTTTTTAACAGGAAAACCGCTATCCGACACTATTTATGATACTCTTTTTAAGGCGGAAAAGGAACTTATTATTATTTCTCCTTATATTCAGCTGGGGGATTATCTTAAAGAAAATATCTTCAAACAACACCTAAACAATTCCAAACTGCATATTCTTATTGGTTTTGGTAAGAATGAGGAAAATAAAGAACGTAGTTTTAGGCGTAAAGAAATTGAATATTTTTTGGAATTTCCTAATATTACTATTGTGTATATTCCGCAGTTACATGGTAAGTATTACAGTAATGAAAGGCAGTCTGTTATTACTTCAATGAACTTACTAGATTACTCTCTTATCAATAATGTAGAGTTTGGAGTGCTTGCTGAAAAAAATATCACTGATATTGTCAATAAAAACAACTTCTTTGAAACTTCTAAAAATGCCATCATGAGTGTTATTGATGGGGGGTATACCATTTTTGCCAAACGTCCTAATTATAGCAAAAAGTTTTTAGGTCTGGCGAAAGACTATGTAGGCTCCACCACTCATCTGGATTTGATAGATGATATTTTAGCAAATAGACCTGTGAATCCTATACGTTACTCATCTTTTATGCCTGAAAACTACGTAAATATGGATAAAAGTAAGCAGCGTGTAGCTCGTGAATATCCAGAAGAGGAGGAAAAAGAAACTCCTGCTATTGGTCAGCAACCCGAATCCTTTACCGAGACAGAAACCAAAAAAGGACATTGTATCCGTTGCAATACTGAAATCCCCTTTAACACGCTTGTGCCTTTGTGTGAGAGCTGCTATTCACTGTGGGCAAAGTATAGCAACCGCTTTTATGAAGAGAAGTACTGTCACTGTTGTGGTAAAGAGGAAAAGAAAATAACAGTGGCAACCCCTCTATGTTACAGTTGCTATAACAAACAATTGTAGTTAATGAAACATCTCAAAAAGCATATTTTATCAAGATAAAAGCAATAGCCTTTATCACAATCTATTCCTCCTTTCCTATTTGCTCTAAGATACGATGGGTGATGAGGTAAGTCGGTTTTACTCCGATAAGTCCTAAACCACCTGAGGCTAAGGTGCTGCCTGTCTCCAAAGGATTATCAGAAGCATAGTAGGCATAGCGTACCTTGACATCACGGCGGATACTCTTACGAATCTTGGAGGCTGATTGTATGGCTTTCTGATAGTGGGCGCCCTCCATTTCTAGACCTATAACATTCCAAGTGGATTTGTGAAAATAGGTCAGTACGTCCTTATTCTGGAGGGAGGTACCCAATACGGTTACCATAGTTCCCTCAAAGACTCTGAGACCATTGCCCTCAAAATCAGAAGTAGATAACTCATTCTCAAAAGGATAGTTGTCCGCAGTTCCCTCAAAAATATGCGCATTAGGAATCATAATATCTCCCTTTTCACCTTCTAAAATCCCTGCCTTGCCCATGATAGAGACAGATACTACGTTGAGGAAGGTACTCTTTTCCTCTGTTTTGTAAGGCTTGAGAAGCTCGTCTATGGTTTCATAAGCCTGCTCTCCGAAAGCATAGTCCATCACCAAGAGTACAGGAGCCTCTTCGGTAGTGGATTTCTTGAAAAATTCATTTTCAGGAATAAGTGCTGTATCTACGATTTGCACGTCTATATTGGTGCCTGATTTGTCCTTGATAAAGAGCATGCCATGGGCTAAGGCATATTGGGTAACCTGCTCGCGAAGGGCGTGGTTTTTCTCCTCACTTAGGGCGATATAAGTATCCCAAGGCGTATCTTCCTTTCTTTTGATATTCAAAGCCTTAGAAGCGAACAGAGCATTCATCACACTGTGCATATTGGCACTGATGATATGTAAGGGGCGTTGTAGCAGGTTATCTTGGCTTAGGGTTTCCTTGAGTGTGTTTGCCCAAATTTCCCCATAGATATGATGTCCCAAGCGTTCCCTTAGGATAGGGGAGAAGGTAATCACCCGCTTGTTGTCACTCAAAATTTCCTCCAAAGCGATTTTTCCTAACCAGTAAATCACCTGTATAAAGCGTTCAGGATTTTTCTCCGAGGAGAGCTGATGATAGGCAGGGAGAATTTCCTCAAAGGTGCGTCCCAATACCTTACCTATATGAATTAGTGCTAATTCACGTTCGGTTTGGGAGAGTTTTTTCTTTTGGGCAAGGAGTTCTATCTTTTCCCAATCGCGGCTGATTTTGTCGCTTTCCTCGTCCAAGACACTATGCGCTATCTTGTGAGACTCTATAAAAAGAAAAGTCAGGTGCGTGAGTATATCATAGATGTCGGAACGCCCACGAGTAATCTCGATATTCATCTGTTCATCATCGATACGATAGCAATTTCTACGACGCTTAGGAGGGATAATAGGGTCAAAATGAGACCGACGATATCCTTCGTCAGAAATCATATTGATAAATCGGCATTGTTCTATACCGATAGGCAGGCGATCCAAGACGTAAAGCAGCCCATTGAGTTCTGTTTGTCGCTGGGCAATACTTCCGTATATCTCAGGTCTGAGGAGCAAAAGGGACTCTCGGAGGCTTTCGCCAGAGATTCCCATAGGCTTATAGAATCCTCGGTTAAATAGGTGGCGCATGGTTGTGTAGAGCTTTTCAATCGCATCGGTAGACTCCTGTGCGCGGCTTCGTTGTGTTTGCATGGTAATATTGTTTTAGTTTAGAAACCTAAGATGATTTTCGCAATCATAAAATAGATAAGAATCCCTAAAATGTCATTGCTTGTGGTAATAAAGGGACCTGTAGCTACCGCTGGGTCTATTCCACGGCTATGTAGGAAAATAGGAATAAAAGTGCCTATAACGGCGGCATTGATAATTACTGTTACTAGGGCGGCACATACGGTAGCTGATTCCAAGTAGGAGCTACCAAAGACAAAATGGCTCATCATAAGTACCAAAGTAGCTAGTGCTAGTCCGTTGATAAGTCCTAAGAGGAATTCCTTGAGCAATCGACTAATCAGTGCGCCATCTATGCTATTATTAGCCAATCCCTGCACTACGATAGCGGAAGATTGTACTCCTACGTTCCCTGCAGTGGATTGTATCAGAGGGATAAAGAGCAAAAGAGTAGGGAAAGCCGTTAGTCCATCCTGAAAGCCATTGATAATACTGGCGGCTCCTATCCCACCTGCCATTCCTATTAGTAACCAAGGCAACCGCGCACGAGTGAGTTTCCAGATAGTATCGTCGGCTTCTACGTCCTCGGTGATACCCGCTGCCATTTGGTAATCATGTTCTGCTTCTTCCTTGATGACATCCACGATATCGTCAATGGTAATACGTCCCACGAGGCGATGCATTTTATCCACTACTGGAATAGCCTCCAAGTTATATTTTTGCATGACACGAGCCACTTCCTCGGGAGTATCATGAACGAATACAAAATCCACCTTAGGGATATAAATATCCCTAATATGAGCCCCTTGGGGTGAGGCAATTAAGTCCTTTAGAGAGAGGCGTCCCTTGAGCACTTCATTGTCATCCACTACATAGATAGAATGTACACGTGTCACATGTTGACCTTGATTGCGTATTTCTTTCATGCAAGTATCCACATCCCAGTTTTCATTGACTTTGACAAGCTCTTTCGCCATGAGTCCCCCTGCGGTATCATCGTCATAGCGGAGTAGGTCTACAATGTCCTGTGCGTGTTCTTTGTCCTCAATATGGGAGAGAATTTGCGTTTGTCGCTCTTCGGGCAATTCGGCGATGAGGTAAGCCGCATCGTCGGTATCCAACTCCTGTAAGTCTCGGGCGATTTCCTCATTGGAGAGGTTTTCCAAGATGTGTTCCAAGACCTCTTCATTCACCTCGGTAAGGGTTTCAGAAGCTTTTTCACGGTTGAGGATGCTGACTAAGTAAGCGGCCTCCTCCAATTCCAGTTCGCTGGTAATCTCCGCAATATCGGCAAAGTGGAGCGATTCAAGGTAGTCCTTGAGTTGTTGTTTCTGATCGGAGGCTATCAGCTCACGAATATGTTCAATAATCTCGTCGGTGAGTTTGAATACTTGCATCTTTTTTTTAGTGAAGCGTGAATAGTGAATAGTGCAGAACTTTTTTACTCTACCCTTTTCGTTATTCACTTATTTGGGGCGCAAAGATACAACATTTGAAGAGGAAAGTCAAGAAAAATAAAAGAGAGAAGTAATAAAAAAACAATAAAAAAACTGCTCGGAGAGGAGCAGTTTTTTTATTCTATTTCTTAGTATAAGTTTCTGTAATTTCACCTTTTAGATTGAATTTTGCAATTTTTTTATCGGATATTTTTCTCCAAGCATGGCTAATGGAACCTCCACCTATAAGATTTATCTTGACTGTATAATCGTTTCCGCTTACAGTTTGTTCTATGCTTTTTATTATTTGAGGGGTAGATAAATCACATGTGCTAGAACCTAATGCTTGGTGGCAAATATCTTTATCAGAGAAAGTGTAAGCGAAATCAGCACTTGTATCCCATATCCAAGTACCTATAATCCAAGAGGGAGGATTATATCCAGCAATACTTGAGTTTCCTCCATCCTCAGAAGAACTGCTATCACCTTTGCTACAAGCTACAATACCCATAAGGGCTACAAGGAATAAAAAGATTTTTTTCATATCAGTAATTTTAATTATTGCGGCAAAGGTAGTTCATTTTTATAAGAATGATCTAACTACACGACAAAAATTGATAAATATTGATTTTAAGATAGTTAATTCCCGA
>NZ_CALHGG010000157.1 GCF_938029845.1 uncultured Capnocytophaga sp. | reverse complement strand
GTAGGCAACTCGTCAATAATCACAGAGGATTTGAGCTGTCCTTTCTTGTTGATGAGCTTTACAATACGTGAATTGTACAAACCCAAAGCTGCTGAATAGATATTCTGCCTATCAGGATTGTTGCCTACACAAAGGATTTTAGGTTCTTTGGGGTTATTGATATCCAACGAAAAATCATCACCTGTCATTACCCAATAGAGTTGAGGCGAAATCATTCGGGAAAGCGGTATTTTGGCACTGGCTATCTGTCCTTGTAGCTGGTCTTGTGCGCCTCCTTGCCAAGCATCCATAAAAGGCGATAGGTAATTCTCAAGTTCGGGGTACGAGGTGAGAATAGTAAAAACATCGGCATAAGGCTTGTTCAATAGCTCAATGGCGTGCGGGAAGGTACAGTACTTCCCCTCTTTGTAAATCTTTAAAAACCAGATAATCGCAGCGAGTAGGATAATGGGCGACTCCACAAAGAAATCACCTTGCTTTTGAATCCACGAGCGGTTGAGATTGAGCATAATGGTATAAGCAGATTCATAAGCATCGGAAATATCGCTCATAAAGTTGGGGTTGATAGGATTGCAACGATGACTACGGCGAGGATCGTCAAAGTTTATTACATAGAACTTAGGCTTTACCTTGTACTTGTCTAAGTTTTTTAGTAGGTGATTATAGGCAATAGTAGAGAGATCATCAAACTTGAAGTCGTAGATGTACATCGCAAACCCCTTTTCAATCTGTTGTTTGATGTAGTTGTTCACAATAGCATAAGATTTACCAGAACCAGGAGTCCCCAGCACTATGGTCGCCCGAAAGGGATTTACCACATTGATCCAGCCTTTGTTCCACTTCTTGCGGTAGTAGAACAAAGTAGGTAGATTCACAGAATACTCGTTTTTCATCAGACGAGTTTCCTGCATAAACGACTCGTTTTCATTGTTGAAAACATCATCTAAAAGATTGTCTTTTAACAAGCGACTCATCCAAGAACCTGCCATAAGAAGAGCTATGTAGCCCAAAGATAGGGTAAGGATATAGAAAAAGGCAACCACTGAAGCAGGAAGTTGCAAGTACAAAATCCAAAAGTTACCAAAGTAAAGAGCTGCTCCTACCCCCAGAGCGATGTAAATCTTTCGCCAAGTAATTTTGTCGTTTTTTACGCCTGTTGTTCCCAAACAGCTCAGGGCTAAGAGCAGGAGGGCAAAGCATTTGGTGTATAGCGGGTGAGAGAACAGTCCTGCTGTTCGTTGGAAGTTGGTCAGGATTCTATCTACTACGGCTAATATCCACTTTTCGCCTTGGAAAAAGCCATAACAATACCAATAGAGGTGCATTAGTACTATGAGAATACTTACTGCACGCATAAAAGCCATAATCTTGGCTAATGCTCTTAAATCATCATCGTTTTGCATATTTGTTTCTGTTTTTAGTGTTTGTCAATATTTTATACTTAGCTATGTCAGCTCACTGGCCACACCTAAGATTTGTTTTTCATTTTTCGCCGTTTGGCAGTAGCACGTTTCATTCTTCTGGTAAAATCCTCTTCTTCGTAATCTACCCCTTGATCATCCAAAGAGAAAAGAGTAAAGAAAGCATTTAAGGCTGAGTCCTTGCCAAAATCCTCTTGGTAATGTGTCCAAGAAGTGTCA
>NZ_CALHGG010000156.1 GCF_938029845.1 uncultured Capnocytophaga sp. | reverse complement strand
AAGACTCTTTTTTAAAAAGCAAAACTTTTTTTGAAATAAATACTTCTGAGGGTAGTTTATCTGAGATACTATTTGATCAAAATTCAAAGTTTAATATAGAACTTAAAAGGGTAATTTTTAAAATGTTAGGTAAAATAAATGAGTTTGAAGAAGATTTTGAAACTCTTAATGAAATAAAGAGACATTATCCTGATGAACACAATGCTTTTTGGGGAGCTCACTTTGAAGTTACAGATGAGCGACATATCAACAGTGAAGAGAAATATCACTCATTTAAAAAGCAAAAGATACAAAATATTACTAAGGGGATTGAGATTTGGGAAAGACGGTCGTTTCTTTTTAAAAGAATAGAGTTATGTCCAGAGATAGAAACTCAATTGAAAAGTGTTGGTAGTATTAAACAAATATTAAGAACACTTTTACTATTAGATGACTATTGTGTAACATCTTGGAATAATGGAAGATTCAACTATAATAACGCAAGAATTTTTAATTCAGCATTAGACATTTCTACTGAATCACCTTCGACAAATAATAATAGCAAAAAGAAACAAGAGCGGGTGTTTAAACTGCCTAATGGGAAAACAAAATGTTTTGATTTGCACATAAAACCAAAGAAAAATTTACGCATCTATATTTTCCCTGATAATCTCAAAATATACATAGGTTATATAGGATCTCACTTACCTATCTAATCTAAAGAAAAATGATTAAAAAAATGAGAAAAATTGTATTGACCCTACTTTCCTTGGTTGCTGTTGCCTGCCAAGAGAAAAAAGCCCCTACTACAACAGCGGAGGAAACCCCTCAAGTGGCTCAAGAAAAGAACACGCCAACGCTGACCTATTCTAACTTAGTAGATACACCTACTCAAGAAAAAGTGCAGCAAGCGCTTATCGCTGCTGGGATATCTGCTTCTAATGCTTCCGCTTTCTTGGAGAGTGTAGCACTCTTTAATCAGACAGCTGGAGCGAAAGCAAACCTTGTCCCAGAGGGCTTTGTAACTATCGATAGCCTACTGCCCAAGTATGATGAGGTGGCTATACAAACCGATTGGATGAACAAATATCCTGCCTTTCAGGGGTATAATTGCCGCTTGACTTCCTTTACACTTTTGCGCGATCTGATTGCTTTTTCTGATAAGAAGTTTGCCACTAAGGGAGAGGACGAAGTACTCTTTATAGACCGTGAGTCTTTGCGCAATGCTCCTAAAAAGCTCTTTACCCCAGCCGAGGAAAACGATTTTTTTGCACTCTTTACCGAGGTGCCTACTACCAATACCAAGGATATAAACACTCATTTGCAAGCCATGCAACGTGCTTGGAAGGAGCGGGGTATCACTTTCCGTTATAAGGGAGACCCTGCCAAGGCATCACTTATCTCAGCTGTTTTCCATTCCCAAATCACCCCAGAGGAAAATATGATTTTTGTGGGACATGTGGGGGTATTGGTACCCTTCGAAGGTAAACTGCTCTTTGTAGAAAAACTCGCTTTCCAAGAACCCTACCAAGCCATTATTTTTGCCAACCGTACCGAGCTGAGTGATTACCTAATGAACCGCTATGATGTGGAATGGGAGCAGCCCAATGCGATTCCTTTTATCATGGAGAATGATCAGCTAATGGACGGCTATCGCCCTAACCCGTATAAAGGAGTGAAAAGTGAATAGTTACTTCCCTAACCCCTATGAAAAAGATATCCCTTATCCTCTTAGCTTTATGGCTTTTTGCCTGCAAGCAGACAACTCCTATCACTGAACAGCCTATGAGCCCAGAGATAGAAGCAAAGCTCTATGAACTGCTCAAGAGAGTACCCTATACCTCTCAAGAGGATTCTGATAGCGGATTTTTCTATAGCGGTAGTGTTGTAGATACTGCTGTATATCTAGATCCTGTCTTTGGGAGGGTAGATATTTCTCTACTCCCCAAGACAATAGAATTCAATCCCTATGTCTTGAGATTTTTTTCCTATGACCAGCTACTACTGAGTGAGCACCTCACTCCAGCAATACATAAGCTCACTACTGAGGAGATAGCTCGCTATTTTGATGTATATATTTCGGCTATAGATAACCAATACTTTACAGGAGAAAAAGGAGAAAAAGCCAATCCTGAGAAGGGTTCTGTCTATCTTCCTTTTAAGGAAGTAACCTATTTGCTCAAAGATGGCGTATGGAGCAAAGGAGCCACTTTCTCCGCTACTACAAGAGAAGAAATCGGAAACCTTGTGATCAACCAAACAGAATATATGTTGGGCATTATTGCCCCTTACAAGGATATCTGCCAAGTGGATAACCCCAATGAACTTTCTGAGAGGATTGTTCGCTTGGGAGCATATGACTTAGAGCAGCAGCTTCATAGTTGTGACCTCAATGGAGATGGTAAGGCGGATCATCTCTTTTCCTTTGCCGAACAAGAGGATAGTCCTAATGCAATTAGAAAGGTGGTATTGCTTCTTAGTCAGGAAGGGGAACATAAGTATAAGCTCCTGATAGCACCTGATTTTTGTTATAAGGACTGGCCACTCCACCAAATCGTCTGCAAAGGCGAATATTTCACCTTGGAATTCAAGGGAAACAATTTTCCGGCGGAGGCCTATATCACCTTCAAGTATAACAAACATGCAAATGATTTCTTTCTTCATCGTTATGGATATATAGATCTCACCGGAGGAGAACAAGGGTCTAAAAAGGAAGTACAACTTACCACGAAAGACTTTGGAGAGGTTTACTTTCAAGATTTTTATATAGAAGAATTTGACCATATGATTGATGGCGAATTTTAATGAATGACGAGTATATACCAAAAAAAGAAACATTTCAACGATTGGATAGAAAGATTGAGGAAATAATTATGATTTAACTTTTTTGTTTTAAACTTTCTTTGTAATTTTGCTCTTTGAATTTCAAAACTAACGACTCAAAACTCAATGAATATGAACAAATTTTACATCTATTCGTGCCTCGCCCTAATGGTGGGCTGTGGCAACCCTACTAAAAAAGATAACATGAAAGAAGAAACCACAGACAAAGGTCTTGATCTCTCGGCTATGGATACCTCCGTACGCCCTCAAGATGATTTCTATAACTATGTCAATGGGGGGTGGATGAAAACCGCTAAGATTCCTGCTGACAAACCCTCTTGGGGTACCTTCTATATGCTGAGAGAGGAAACTGATGAGCAGTGTCTCTCCCTCTTGGATAACCTCCTTAAGGAAAACTATCCCGAAGGCTCTGAAGGACAAAAAATCCAAGCTATCTACAAGACCTATATGGATATGGATGCCCGCAACAAGGCAGGATTGGAACCTCTTGATCCTTATTTGAAGAAAATAGAGGCTATCAAAAACCTAGCTGATCTACAAACCTATTTGGAAGAGGCTACTCCACTGGGAGAAAATCCTGTATGTGGCTGGGGTGTCTATGCCGATATGAAGGATTCCAACCAGAATGCAGTGTATTTGAGTAATTTCGGTCTGGGATTAGGTCGTGACTATTACCAAAAACAAAGTGAAAGCAACACCGAAGCAATTGGCAAATATCAGGTGTTTGTAGCGGATATCTTTAAGCTCCTTGGCGATGCTAATGCTGATGAAAAGGCACAAAAACAAGTGGCTTTTGAGAAAGACCTTGCCAAGCTTATGCTTACCAATGAGGAAGATCGTGATCCTAACCTTAGTTACAATCCTCAGACGATGAGCGAGCTTTCTAAGTTGGTAAAGAATCTTAATATTCCTGCCTTGCTTAAAAAAGTAGGGGTGAATACCGATAAGGTGATTGTAGGGGAAATACGCTTGTACAAAGAATACGATAAGTTTGTCAATGAGAAGAACCTCTCCCTACTTAAGGATTACCTCCGTTATAACTTAGTAGCAAGCAATGCGGGATATCTCAATGGGGCTTTGGACGAACTTTCATTCAACTTCTATAGCAAATACCTCAATGGACAGCAGGAACAACGCCCTATGAATAAGCGTGCGCTTTCTCTTATCAATGGGGTAGTAGGAGAGGCTTTCGGAAAACTCTATGTAGAGAAATATTTCCCTGCTAAAGCCAAAGAAGAAATGGTTACTTTGGTGGATTACCTTAAGAAAAGTTTCGCAGAGCATATCAAGAATGTTACTTGGATGAGTGATGCTACCAAGGAAAAAGCACTCCATAAGCTCAGTACTTTCAAGGTAAAAGTAGGTTATCCAGACAAGTGGAAGGACTATTCTAAGATGACCCTCTCTGCCGATGCTTCACTCTTTGATAATTTAGTGAAGGTAACCCAGTGGGCTTACCAAGAAGAGTTGGATAAGGTAGGTAAGCCTGTGGATAAAACTGAATGGGGTATGACTCCACAAACGGTTAATGCTTACTACAATCCGCTCTATAACGAAATCGTATTCCCTGCGGCTATTTTGCAAGCACCTTTCTTTAGTTTTGAAGCAGATCCTGCTGTGAACTTCGGAGGAATAGGAGCGGTAATTGGTCACGAGATTACTCACGGATTTGATGATAGTGGTGCTCAATTTGATGCAGATGGAAATCTACAAAACTGGTGGACACCTGCTGACAAAGAGAACTTTGAAAAGGTAACCAAAGCCTTGGCGGCTCAGTTTGATAAATATGAACCTGTAAAGGGTATCTTCGTCAATGGTACCTTTACCAATGGGGAGAACATTGCCGACCTTGGAGGGGTGAATATAGCCTTTGATGCGCTCCAAATGTATCTCAAAGACCATGGTGCTGTGGCTGATATCAGTGGGTATAACCAAGATCAACGCTTCTTCCTCTCTTGGGCAACTGTATGGCGTACACTTTCTACAGATCAGTATATGACCAATCAGGTAAAAACGGATCCTCATACCCCAGGCTACTTCCGTGCTTTTGCTCCTCTGACTAATGTGGATGCTTGGTACAAAGCCTTTGATGTAAAAGAAGGAGACAAGCTCTATCGCAAACCAGAAGACCGTGTAAAAATATGGTAAACCCTTTTTAAGGTAAAAGATAAAAAGTAAAAGGTAAAACACTATTACCTTTTACTTTTTTGTTTAAAATGGATATAATATAATACTTTTCAAATAATTTAAAAAAATGGAATCCTCTTTTTTGGAATTTGAAACGCATGCAACAGAACTATATTACAGCATTAAAAGTAAAAATATATGCAAACAAATAAGTATCTATCACTGTGGTTTCCAATGATGGGACTACATGCCTTACATCAAGTAGAAGAGAGTATATCTTTTTGGCAGTGGTATATTGATTTTGTAGATAAAATACCTTCTTGGTTACAACTTCCAAGGATATTGGAGAATGCACATTTGACAATTGCTCACCCTGAATATTTCATAGGAGCTTCCATAGGGCAACTTGCTTTAGTAGCTCTTATCGCTTTTTTGTGCCGAAAGAGTGAAAAAGCCACGAAAATTGCTCTTGGAATATACCTTATAGGACTTAGCTTCTTTTTGGTATGGCACATTTTGATAAGCTATTTTACTCATTCTTATTCTCCTATAATGGTAACTTGTATTATAGGTGTGTATTTCATCCCCAAATGGAGTTGTCAGTTATTCAGAAAATGAATTGCAATTGATTTTTTATCAATTAGCTATAAATGTAAAAAAGAGAGATTATAGTAATTTTCTATAATCTCTCTTTTGTTTCTATCAATCATTCATTACTGCTCTTGTGTATAGAACCAAATATCCGGATTCTTGACACTAGTCCAGCCTAAGGTGCCACTGCCATAGTCGGTCATGGTATAGGGGACATTGTCGGTAAATACTTTTACTAAAGGTTCTAAGTAGGTATAGTTTTTCCAATTGGTATTTTCTCGGAGATTAGCTTTCTCTACCATATTCAGCTGGTTAGCGTTGCAGGCTACCCCAAGGTAATCCATGTTAAGAACTACATTCACATGAGTACTAGTTCCTCCGGCGGTAGGAGTACGGGTAAGATAGAAGTGGAAACCAGCAGCATTACCTTCTTTGCCAAAGTAAATTACAGGGTTGAGCACTTCCCTTACCCTCGCACTATTTACTGTACGACTACGGCGTCTTACCCCCTTGTAAGCGGTAAGTATAGTTTCACTTACATAGTTAGAGGCAAAGGTGATCGTTGTACGTTTGGTCGTGAAATTATAAGGCAAGCGGGGTAGGCGAGGGGTGGTAACAAAGCGCACTTGGCTATCCTTGGTACTTACCCATTGATACTGTCTGCCATTGTTATTGACATTCGTAATCTCATAAGGGGCGTACTGTATAAGAGCATCTACCAGAGGATAGAGATTAGCAAATACATTCCAGTTAAGACTACGAACGCCCTCCACTATATTTACTTGGTTGGGTTTGCCTACTACGGGTAGGAAGTCCAAAGTATAGCGTGTAGTAGCATTTTCGTAGAAACTGAAAGTGATACCCGACTCTTCAGTATTGAAGCCTACACGTATCTGTGGGCTTGTACTATAAGCGGTGTTACTATAAGAAAAATTCTTATATCGCTGGTAAAGAGAGGCAAAAATAGTGTTGGATCCACAGTTATCTTCGGTGAGGTTGAGCCAAAGAGAGCGGGAATTGAAGTCATAGGGGAGTGTATAGCTTAAGGCCGCTTTATGCTTGCCGTCAAGGGTGGAAAGCTCTTGGTTATCCTCTGAGAGGACAAACTCGGTAAAGGTATATCCTCCTATGGTAGTAGGTTCATAGAGCTTTAAGCCCTTTTCTGTATAGGCAAAAGCTACTTTTTGGGTACTACCCTCTGTGGTAAAACTCAACTGATGAAGTGTAGGGTGGAGTGTAAGGGCTACTTGCTTTTGGTCAAGGGTTATCGGAGCGATACCCACACTTTTGAACAAAGAAGTTCTTTGGCGTATTTTTGCCAAGTAGGTAGCCTTATTTCCCTTAAAAGGGGAGAGGGTCATAAGGTTATTAGAGCGCTTACCACGTAGTGAAAACACCCCATCTTTGTAGGACTGTATCTCAAACTGGTTATCTCCTTCCTTTCCGTGGGGGAAAAGGAAAGAGGGTTCTACAAAGTAGTGCAATACCTTATTGTAAGTATCAAAGGAAAGGATTGCTTTCTCACCAAAAAGGAGAGAGTAGTCTGAGGTCTCT
Organism: uncultured Capnocytophaga sp.; assembly: GCF_938029845.1. GTDB lineage: Bacteria > Bacteroidota > Bacteroidia > Flavobacteriales > Flavobacteriaceae > Capnocytophaga. The sequence goes on along the minus strand of NZ_CALHGG010000156.1, from coordinate 13,002 downwards.
TCCGTAGGGAGCACTTCAGAGGAGGCAGTTACCTTGCCTCGAGCGAAAGAAACAAGGAAATTGTATCCCCCATAGGACTGATTTTCTCCAGCATAGAGGGTTAGTAGCCATTGGGGCGTACCCTCAAGGGTGGAGGCATATTCAGAGAGGGTCTGGTTGGTACGTTGTACATAGCTAGTACCTTTGCCATAGACAGCTTCTTCCTTTTGGCTACAAGCACTCAAAAGGAGAAGGATTGCTGAAAGGAGTATATATTGCTGTTTTTTCATAAGTTACCATTCATATTTAGTGAAATCTTTTGTCTGCAATAGGGCATGACGCCTATGGATTTCGTTACGGAGGGCATCAAGGTCAATGTTCCACTCACCTTTGAGGTAGTTCTTAACCATGGTGATTTTCTTAAGAAGAATCTCTTTGCCTGTATAGGTTGCATTAGCATCGTTCTTTCCATCGGCTTTGGCAAGCTCTTCTTCCCAGATGTATCCTTTGCGGAGAATCTCTGTTTTCCAAGTATTGTAGGCAGTATCGTTCAATCCATCTCCATCGGTGTCAAGGGTTACATCGGTGGTGTTGCAGCCGCATTGGTTTTTCTGATAGTAGATGATGTAACGTGCGATAGTCTCTACGAAATCCTCATGAATATTATCGCTGGCATAGGCACTGATAAAGCCCGACTTGAGGTAGGTTTCTCCCGTCCAAGAGCGTGTCCATGCGCCCCCTTTGTAGTCGGCTATGGAGAGCTTCTCGAACTCCTTAGGGACAATCTTAACCTGTTCCAAAAGGTGAGACGATTCATGATAGATAAGACGTAGCACCCTATTGTCAATGTTCTTGATTTCGGTAGGGTCAGTCGTATTGGGGTTTATGTTGTTGACTCCTAGCATCTCTATCTTTACCGCATTGGTAGCCAGTCCATTATAGGCTGTTCCTACATCGGAGAAAGCACGGGAACCTATGAAAACCAACTCTTTAGGAGAGTAGTTTTGTAGGAATCCCTTGGGGGTGAGCATTGTATAGGGTTCATAATACATATACTTGAGGAAGTTGGCCATTTGTAAGGCTTTTTCCGCAGAAGGAGGAGCTACATAGCGAAACATATTACGGCTGATGTTGTTCTCCGAGAATCGGTATACAATATTCACATTATATGGTTGGGTGAATTTCTCGATGATGTATCGGTCAAGCTCTGTACGATTCTTTATTTCCTCTGGTGAGGAGAGTTGTACAACACTCTGTGATTTGTCGGGTGTGTCCTTGCTACAACCTACATAGAGTAGGGCAAGTAGGAGGGGTAGGTATAATTTTAATCGGTTCATAGGCTTTGTTTTATCGGTCATTTTGTTGCATTCCAGCCGCTACCACATCTACTGGGAGGGGTAGGGTACGGCGCTTATCATCTTTGGAGAGTACCCCCTTGATATAGGCGGTACCTTCGTTATCGAGTTGGTGGCGGTAGATTTCTATGCCATAGCGACGAATATCATACCAGCGCAAGCCCTCGCCCAAGGTGAGTAATCTACGGCACTGCAATAGGAAATGGAGTAGGTTTTCTTGGGTACTATTTATAGCAAAATCAGGGTATAGCCTCTTTTTCTGAGTGGCATAGCTAAGGAGAGTAGTGGTATCATAGGAGGCATACGCCATACGCTGATAGGCAGTGGTAATCTCTGCTTGGGTAAATTCTCTTCCTGAGGCGAGGTATCCCTTGGTAAAATAGCCCAAGTCAGCCACTGCAGCAGCATATTTCCCTTGGAGAATACGTGCTTCGGCACGTACCAAAAGGGTCTCATCGGTGGAGAAAAGGACGATTTGCGAACGATTATTCACATAGGTGGGGTACTTGGTATAGGTGTATTTGCTAATTTCAGTACGATAGCGTTCGAATGCCTTATCATTATAGTTATTTTGCCAAAGATTATGTTCATCTCGGAAAGTCTCTCTTAGGGAAAGAGCGGCACCATGGGTAAAACGAGCCACTGAAGAACCATCAATGTAACCAGTAGCATTGGTATGAACGGTGGCAAGCATGAGATTAGCCTCTACATCGTCACGGGTATATTCCTTAGCATGTGCATCTTCACTGGAGAGTGCTTGGAAAGCGCTCCAATTGCGCAGTGTGGTAGGAGTCTCTCCTAGTACTGCAGTGGCCATCTCTTCGGCTTTGTCCCATTTTTGGTAATAGAGGAAGAAGCGTGCTGCAAAAGCTTGTGCTGCTCGTCGGTTGAAGTGTAGCTTAGGTACTTTGTAGTAACTATCATTGATTAGGGGGAGTCCTTGGGTAAGATCTCTTTCTATGTACTGATATACTTGGGCTACTGTATTGCGAGGGCGCTGGGCTTGGAACTCATTGATAGGTTCGTCAATATAAGGAACCCCAAGGTCAGTGGCGCTACTTTGGGTATTGTAGTGCTTGCCAAAGAGATTGACAAGGACAAAGTGAGCATAAGCGCGTATCACAAGGGCTTCTCCGCGGGCAGCTCGTAGGGCGGGGGTATTGCCCCCTAAGCGGTCAATGGCTTCCAAGGCTATATTGGCATGGTAAATCATGGAATAGTTATCACTCCAAAGGTTTCGCAAGCCATCACGGGCACCATACTCATGGAAATTCTGTTCCCAATAGGCCAATTCGCTAACGAAAGGCAGCGTGCGGCGGTTGTTAGCACCTATATCATCTATATTGTCAGAGGAGAACTCCGTTACCACGGCAGTAGTACGGTTGGGATAGGCACTCACCAAGAGTTTTTGTATCTTATCGGCGGAATCTAGTTCCACACGGCTGTCAGGATTCTTGTCTAAGAACTTGTTACACCCTACAAGGCAAAGCAAAAGTAAGGTAAGTAGAGGTATGTGATTTCTTTTCATAAGGTTCGGTATTAAAAGGTTATAGACCTACACGTAGACTGAAAGTCAGCTGTTTAGGGTTAGGGATAAAGGAAGAACCGGTAGAGAACTCAGGATCAGCCCCATTGAGCTTCTTGTCAGCATAGAGCAAGAAGAGGTTGGTGGCTTGTAGCTTCATGCTTAAGCGTTTGATTCTTATTTCCTTGAGCAAGTCTTTGTCGAACTCATATCCTAAAGAGATTTCTTTCAGACGAATGAAGTCCCCTTTGGCTATACGTACATCGGAATAATTGTAAGCAGTGTAAGCATATTCCAAGTTAGGCATATTGTCTCTTTGGAAAGAGGAGGCAATAGCAGGTACTTGGGTACGGTACTCATCACCAGGTTGCATCCAGCGGTTAACAAACTCCTTAGGGAGTGCTAGCGCATCATTGTCATAATTGGCTTTGAAGGCGGTAGGCAAGCGCAATACATTTCCAAAGGAATATGTTAGAAGTACATTGAGTGAAAGCCCCTTGTAGGTGAATAGGTTACCTAAGCTTCCTACATCGGTAGGCTTGGTAGTACCAGAATAGGAAAGGAAATCGAGGTTGTCTCGCTGGTCAAAGCGGATACCATCTATAGTAGTATTTCCATTAGAGTCGGCAAAAGTAGGCAGTCCTTCGCTGTTGAGTCCGCGGAAAGGAATCGAGAAGATAGAACTTACAGGATATCCTTCCTTGGAGAATCCACTACCACGCACCATATCGGAGATAGAGGCATCTACATAGAGCTTAGTGATTTTGTTTTCATTCTTAGCATAGATAAAGGTAGTAATCCAAGAAAAATCCTTGAGCTTGATATTTTGAGTTTGCAAGCTGAGGTCTATTCCGTAAGAGTGCATTTGGGCGACATTGCCTACTCTGAGTATAGTACCGCTAAGCCCTTGGGTAGGTACACGACCTATGAGGTCATAGTTTTGGCGCGTATAGCCATCAAGAGCTAAGCTGATACGATTGTTGAAGAAGCCCATTTGCACCCCCATGTTTAGCTCTTGCTTTTTCTCATAAGTAAGGTCATAACTAGCAGGATCACTTACCTTAAGAGCTGTTTCACGGGTACGCTCATTGCTACGCCAAGGAATGTCTCCCATGATTTTCACCAAGGAGGTAGGTGCAGAAGGACTTTCAGGAATGACCCCAAAAGAAGTCTTGAAAGACAGCTGGGAGACAGCGGTATTTTTAGGGAAAAAGTTTTCCTTGGTGACATTCCAAGAGAAAGCAAGGTTCCAAGTAGGCATCCAGCGAATATAGCGAGAAGCACCAAACTGATTGGTACCATCGTAACGGAAGATACCCTCCAAGGTATAGCGGTCAAGGAAAGTATAGACAGCATTGGAGAAGAAAGCTGCATTACGAGAGGTGGTACGGGTAACTGTATAGTAGTTAGGTGATTTGCTTTCCTGTATTTGCTTGAAAGCCTCATAAGAGAAATAAGAGATCTCGCCTAACTCATACATTAGACCGAAGTTCTTACCCCAATCCTTGCTGCGGTAGGTGTCATTGGTTTCTGCACCTCCTAAGAGCTGGATCTTATGTTTTCCTCCCTCGAAAGCATCTTTGTAGCTAAGGGTTGCTCGGAAGTCCTTGCCAGAGAGTAGACTTTCGCTTTTTTCACGAATACCCCCTTCGGGTAGGACAGTACGTTTTACGTCAAAATCATCATAAGGATCTTCGTATAGGAACTCATTGTTCTTGAGCATGTTTAGGTTGTCTGCAGCACGATAAGCTCTTGCTATGTTGGATTGCTCAGTTTGGTTAAGCTCGTGGGAGATACTCTGATACTTGATTGCCCCTAGAGCAGTGGCCTCTACCTTGGGAGTAATAAGCCAAGAGAGGCGTCCTTGTATCTTGATATCCCCTATATGGCTGTCGGTATAGTTGTTTTCCAATTCCTCGAAGATATTCATAGGAGCGTATCTATAACGATAAGCTACTTTTGGGTCTAGGGTACGGGAGGTGTTTAGCGCATAGGAATAAGGGTTAAGCTCTAGATCGGAGGATACTTTTCCTGTGAGGGGATCCATATTTCCAGGGGTGCGTCCTTGGCGATAAGCTCCATTGACAATTAGGTTAAAACTTACCTTTTGGCTAAGCTTATAGTTCGCATTCAGATTGGCAGTATAACGGTCATTGTGGCTGAACTTCATCCATCCTGGGTCGGAGAGTACACTTATGGAGGCGTAGTAGGAGGCCTTGTCACTTCCGGTAGAAAGGCTCACGGCATGGTTTTGCATTACCCCTGTTTGGAAGAGTTTGTCAAACCAGTTGGTATTGCGATATTCGGCAGCTCTTAGATAAGCTGTTTTGGCTGCTTCTGTGTTGTCAAGACCAAATTTCCCGTCTGCGCCTGCAGTATTGAGTAGTTCGTACATACGTGCAATTTCCCCTTTGTAACGTCGGTTGGTAAGGGTTTCATAAGAGAAATTACCCCTGCGAAGCATCTCCATATAGAAATCCATTTGTTCCTGCGAGTTCATGATATTGAAATTGTCGTAGGAAGGGATCATTCTAAAGGTGGATTCGTTGGTATAGGTGATATTGTTGGTGCCTTTGGTACCCTTACGAGTGGTTACTAATACCACTCCAGCTACTGCACGTGGCCCATAGATAGAGGTTACCGAAGCGTCCTTAAGCACCTTGAAGGAAGCAATATCATCGGAGGTGAGTCCTCCAAGAGCGGAGGCAATGAGTAGTTTGGCATCGGAGGAAGAGAGCGCATCGGGGGAGAGTTCCACTCCATCGTCAAGGATTACGCCATCTACCACCCATAGGGGTTTGCTTTCCCCATAGATGGACGAAGGGCCACGCACATTGGTACGTGCCACGGTACGCTCTTGCGTAGGGGTCGTGGGTTGCGCACTTGCTTGTGTGGCCTCCATAATTACATCCAAGGTGTCGGAAGCCCCTAGGGGATAGGCTACTTCTCGGAGTCCTAGAGAGGAGAATACCAAAGTGGCTCCTTCCTTAACCTTGAGGGTATAATAACCCTCTGTATTTGTCTGTGTGGTTGTCTCAGATATTCCTTTGACAAAGACTACCACATTGGCTAAGGGTCGTCCCTGCGTATCCTTGACTGTTCCATGAATATTGCGTTCTTGAGCAAAGCCCCGAAGACCTCCCAAGAGAGCAAATAGTAAGCAAATACCTATTCTCATTTGCATATATACCAGTTTTTGTTTTTGGACGGCAAAAATACAAAAATAATGGAAATAAAAAAAGAAACTACCTTGATTCAGGTAGTTTCTTTCTAAATAACTTTAAACTATAATAATATGATTAACCCAATTCAGAAGAATTATTTGTAAAAAGTTGGTCTACAAGGACTCGAACCTTGAATAACAGAACCAAAATCTGCTGTGTTACCATTACACCATAGACCATCTCTCAATTGCGGTGCAAAGGTACAACTTTTTTTGAAACCTGCAATACTTTGCGTAAAAAAAATAAAAAAATTTTTTTCTCCCTATTTTATTAGGTGGATAAGATAAAAATGCTTAACTTCGCTCCGTTTTTTTAAAAAGATAAAAATGGACTTACAAAAGGACTTTCATAAGTATAATCTCATAATAGGTTGGGGGGTATTCCTCATTGCCTTGATTACCTATGGACTTTCGGTAGAGCCTACCGTAAGTTTCTGGGACTGTGGGGAATACATAGCCACATCGGCTAAGCTGGAGGTAGGACACCCTCCTGGGGCACCTTTCTTCCAGATGGTGGGTGCTTTCTTTGCCTCTTTTTCTCCTTCCCCTGAGATGACGGCTCTTTTTGTAAACTTTATTTCGGTATTCTCCAGTGCCTTTACTATATTATTCCTATACTTTATTATTGTAAATTTCACCAAGAAGATAGCGCTTTCCCAAAAGGAAACGCTTTCCAATGCTCAGGTGATTACCTTATATGGTAGTGGAGTAGTGGGTGCCTTGGCTTATACCTTCTCCGATAGCTTTTGGTTCAATGCTACGGAGGCAGAGGTGTATGCGATGGCGATGCTCTTCATGTCGGTTATGTTCTGGCTAGGGCTTAAGTGGACAGATAACTTGGATACACCTCGTGGAGATAAGTGGCTGTTGCTCATTGCTCTTGTGGTAGGTCTCTCCTTTGGGGTGCACTTTATGGCGCTCCTTACCATTCCTGCTATTGGTATGCTCTATTTCTTCCGTTCTCATTTTAAGAAGAATGTCACGAACTTTATCTTGGCGAATATCATCTCTATTTCTATATTGCTGCTTATTTTTAAGCTAATACTTCCTTATACCTTAGCCTTATTTGGTTATACAGAGGTGTTCTTTGTCAATGAGTTGGGGCTACCTTTTAATTCAGGAACTATCTTTATAGGGGTATTGATTATAGGAGTTTTTGCTTTTGTCCTATGGCAAGCACAGAAGCACCAAAAACGATTGTTACAGACAGCCACACTCTGCCTACTCTTTGTTTTTGTAGGGTTCTCTTCTTGGCTGATGATTCCTATCCGTTCCAATGCCGGTACGGTGATCAACGAGAATAGTCCTACCGATGCACGTTTGCTCTTGGCTTATTACAACTTGGAGCAATATCAAAAGACCTATCTCTTTGTAGGGCCTATGTACTCGGATCAGTTTGCTATCTCAGAAGATTATATGGATGAGAAACCTAAGTATGAGCGAGACTATAAGACAAATAAGTATATTATTGTAAATAACTACAAGGATGCTTTGGATGCTCCTAGTCCAGATCATGTAGGTCTGTTGCCTCGTATGTGGAGTAGCGAACATGCCGCCAACTATATGAGCCTGACCAGTCCGCTAAAGTATAGAATCAGTCCTGAATATATAGGAAATGAAAAGGTAGAACAACTCAGCCGACAACTTCAGTCAGTCGTATATGCAGGTGATTATGAGCAATATGTACAGCTACTTCGCCGTTACCAAGGGATATTTATTGTAGAAAAACCTTCCTTCTGGGACAACTTGAAATTCATGTTCAGCTACCAGTTTGATTATATGTATTTGCGCTACCTCCTTTGGAACTTTGTAGGTCGCCAAGATGATATACAAGGAAAAATCAGCAATAACCATGGTAACTGGATTTCAGGTATTTCCTTGATAGATGAGTGGCACACAGGCTACCCACAGGATCACCTCCCTTCCGATGCACAGAATAACCGTGGACGTAATACGTATTTCTTTTTGCCGTTGCTACTGGGATTGGTAGGGCTCTTCTTCCAGTTTTCCTCTAGCAAACGCCAATGGTGGGTGGTTTTTATCCTATTCCTATTTACAGGCTTGGCACTGAAGGTATATCTCAATGAGCGTCCTTTCGAGCCTCGTGAGCGTGATTACGCTTTGGTAGGATCGTTCTTTACCTTTGCTATTTGGATAGGGATGGGAGTATATGCACTCTATTCACTTTTGGAAGAAAAGATGTCCTTTAAGGGCATGGCTCCTGCAGTAGTATCGCTCTGTCTTATTACTGTGCCAGCTCGTATGCTAGCCGAGAACTGGGATGACCATGACCGCTCCGGTCGCTATACAGCACGTGCTTTGGCTAAGAGTTATTTGGATTCTGTTTCCAAGGACAACGGAGCGATGATTTTCTCCATAGGGGACAATGATACTTTCGGAATGTGGTATATGCAGGAGGTAGAGCATTATCGAACCGATGTAAGGGTGATCAACACCTCGCTCTTAGGAACCGATTGGTATATAGATCAGATGAAGCGCAAAGCCTACACTAGCGACCCTATTCCATCCCAATTGGTACATAGTCAATATGCTTATGGAGTGCGTGATGCTATCTATTTTGATAAAAAAACCGACGATACTTGGCCTATAAAGAGCCTTATAGAATGGATAGGAAGAGAAGATCCTAAGACTAAAAAATTGTTAGATCGCAATGGGGCTCCTGACCTTACTTATTCTACCTATCCAACGAATAAAGTACGTATTCCTGTCAATAAGGAAAATGTTCTTAAGAGTGGTATCGTAAAACCCGAAGATGCCGATAAGATAGTGGATTATATAGATATTAAGCTCCCTTCTGTTGGTATGGGTAAGAATCGCCTACTCATGCTTGATATTTTGGCGAACAATGATTGGAAACGCCCTATCTACTTCACCGGAGGTAGTTATAGTGATGACGAATATATCTGGATGCGTGATTACCTACAACTCGATGGTATGGCTTACAAATTAGTACCTATCAAGACCCCTATTGATAAGGATAACCCTTATGATATGGGACGTATAGACGCCGACCTGATGTATAATATTGTAAAATCTTGGGATTGGGGTAATATGGATGATCCAAATATATACCATGATCCAGAAACACGTCGCAATAGTATTGTATTCCGTGGTAACCTAGCACGCCTTACCGAGACCCTCCTAGCGGAAGATAAGATAGATAAGGCGAAGGATATTATTGATATAGCTACCACGCGTATTCCTGTGGGACACTTGGGATATTACTTTACTTTGGAGCCTTTTATATCAGGTTATTATGCGGTGAAAGAACCCGAAAAGGCCAGAAAGTTATTCCTTCAAGTAGCTAAGAAGTACCAAGAAAAAGTAGAATATTACCTTACTTTCTCTCAGATTAATTTCATAAGACTCTCCGATGAGATTGCCTATGACCTAAGGCGCTATCAGGCACTGCTCATTCCTATTATGGAAGATGAGTCTTTTTATAAGGAGCAATCAGCTATCTATAAGAAGTATATCAACCGCTTGAAGGAATTGGGCAGGTCTTATGGTTTTGCTACCGATGAAGAGGAGGATCAGCCAGCGCCCCCACAAGAGGCGCCAGCTGATACAGCAGATACCGCTCAAGCAAAGTAAGGTTGAGGGTTCGAGCCCCGTTTTTCACTCTTTTTCTTATGGTTATGAAGCAAACACTCTTATTACTTATGTTTTTGTGCCTTACTACTGTGAGAGGACAACATACATCAGGCGAATATAAACTTTCCCTTAGCCAGTATGGTCTCAAGGGGAAGGTTAAGACGCTTATAAGTCATCACGAATATGGATTTTTAACGAGGGATAACTTCAATGAAAAAGGACAACTTGTTAGCTATCAATCTTATAGAGGAGGAAATAAGGTAAGGGAAATTATCTTTGAGTATGCCGATAATGGCAAACTAAAAAAGGTAAAAAGCAATGAATCTCAATCGGTATTTACTCAGTTGCCTAACAATGTAGTGCAGGAGAAAGTCGTTGTAGATATGGGAGGTATCAGGGCGAGTGAAATATACCTCTATACCTATGATAGTAAAGGGAATTTGCTTTCTAAAGAGAGAAGGGCAGAGGGAGGTTATGATGGTATCAACTATAAAGAACTCTACGAATATGATAGTGCAGGTAGGCTTTTGGTAAAGAAATATGACCTTGCCTATATGAAAAACAGAAAAGAATCTTTTGGAGGGAATTATAATGAGAAAGACAATATGGAGGTGTATCAATACGATACTAAAGGACAATTGGAAAAACATATTCAGTATGATACTGACGGGGAAATAGAGCAGATAGAAAACTATAAAGACGGTGTACTTGTGGAAGAACAAAAGCACCTGTTGAGGGATCATTGGAGGAGAACAAAATATATATACAACAATACTACACATCAAATAAGAGAAGAGTATTACGAGGATAAAACAGGCGTAAAACCTTTTTCTGCAAAAGTCTATCAGCTTACTTATGATAAGATGGGGAATCTAATACTAAAAGCCTTGATAGCAGAAGAAACATCTGGGGAAATAGAAAAATTTAAAGGAGACGACATAAAAGTTATAGAGAAGCGAGAAATAGAGTATTATCCGTAAAATTACAGTATGAAATACTTTCCCTTATTTTTGTTGTTTTTAGCTACCTCTTGTGCGGCTCCTAATGGTGCGTATGTGTTCTATGATGAGCCTGCCTATGCCAAGAAAGAAAAGCGATTGCCTATTAATACAGAACAGGCAGCTACACTTTTTGCCCGAAACTATTTTGAACAACACCCATCTGCTGAGAAAGTAACCGCTTATATAGATGTGCTCTTTAGAAAAAAATATATTGTCTCCCCTGATGAGATACGTTATAGAGCTAAGTATGGGGGATATTATTTAACTCCAGATACTTATTGGGTACATGGAAAAACAGGAAAGCTCAAAAAGAACAAGCGATATATACTTTATCTCCCTAGAGTTCGTAGAGCCAGCAAGGTGGGTATATCACGTTTCCGGATAGATTCTTTTACAAAGACATACGTACGGGATTCCCTGCTTAACACACCTTAGTATCATAGGGGATAAGATTTTAAGGAAAGGAAGTCTTTTATCTCAAAAATAATTAGTATCTTTGCCCCATAGAATAGTTAGGTTATGAATACTTTAGATATAAATTCGTCTGTTTTGGAGAAAACAAGGGGTTGTGATGAGGATAATAACCTGAATGAAAGTCAGTTAGAATTACTTTATGCTCAAGAAGAAGAATGGAGAGAGCGGATGAAACACACTGATTTAGAAGCTCTTTTTGAACAACTTAATGAGCTTGTTCCCCAAGAAATAGAAATAGATGTAGAGGCTGCAAAGTTTGATTATCTTATGAAGAAATATTTGGCATAAAGATGAAAAGAATTTTTCAATACCTTGGCAAAATAATTATTGATATTTAATGAACTCACTTAATATTACTTCACCAACTCCCTTAAGTCGTACCTGCGAGAGCTACGAGGTAATATTCTTTTTTATAATACAATAGCTATGTTTTTCTTTTGAAAAATGTAGCTCTTTTTTTAAAACTCAATAAGTAAGAATGCTTAGTTATAAGAAACTATATTATGATAGTATAGATAAAATGGCTAAAAAAATAGCCGATAATTTTGTTGCTGGAAATCTTGTTACAGAGGATATTTTGAAATTTATCAATGAATTATACGATTCGGCGAAAGTAGAACAGAGTTTTAAAACCTCTTCTTTTGAAACAGCTTACCATGCCCCTATTTCAAGTGAACTGGAATTCTATATAGCAAGGATTTTTTATCATCTTTCAGAATTAGAAGGAAAAGAATGGAAAATCTTGCTTAGAAGGCAACAAGGTAAAACAGCTCCTGATATTAGGATTGAGAAAGGAGGAAAAACTATTGCTATTGTTGAAATTAAGGCTAAAGCAGGATGGATTCAACCATTCTTTTCGGAGCAACGCTATAATGTAGATAAAGAAAGATTTGAAAATGGCTCATCTTTTGATCCCGATGCTCTGATTGTAAAATCTAGAGAGCAACTAACAAAATATTTTCAAGTTTTTGCCATTACTAATGATGATATATTTTTGTTCCTGCCTACTTTAGCATTGGTGCATAGAAAAAAATATAATACAACATTAGAAGAATATAGAAGTTATTTTTCTCAGACATCAGGATTTCCAGAGGAAAATCTTATTTTACTATCAGAAAATAAATTACTTGATTTATCACTAGTTATTAAAGGGAAGGAACTTTCCCCTACAAGAGACTTTGAAAAATTACTAGATAAGTTATTAAAAAAATAAAAGCGCTTAACAAATGCCAAAAAGAAACGACCTACATTGTGTTCTGCTTATAGGGTCAGGACCTATCATTATCGGGCAAGCCTGTGAGTTCGACTACTCAGGCTCGCAATCATTACGCTCCTTGCGCGAAGACGGTATCAAAACTGTACTTATCAACTCCAACCCCGCTACGATTATGACCGACCCTTCCATGGCGGATGTGGTCTATCTCAAACCCCTTACTACTAAATCATTGGTAGAAATCCTCAAGGCACACCACGAAATAGATGCCGTACTGCCTACTATGGGCGGACAGACGGCCCTTAACCTCTGTATAGAGGCAGCTGAAAAAGGTATCTGGAAGGACTTCGGAGTGGAAATTATTGGGGTAGATATCGATGCGATTCAAATTACCGAAGACCGCGAGAAATTCCGCGTGTTGCTCGATGAAATTGGTATCCCAATGGCGCCTTCGGAAACGGCTACTTCCTTCCTCAAAGGAAAAGAAATCGCCCAACGTTTTGGTTTTCCACTTGTAATACGTCCGTCCTTTACTTTGGGCGGTACAGGAGCTTCTATCGTCTATAAAAAAGAAGATTTTGATATGCTCCTCAATCGCGGTTTGGAAGCCTCGCCTA
>NZ_CALHGG010000155.1 GCF_938029845.1 uncultured Capnocytophaga sp. | reverse complement strand
ACGTGTATGGTTTTCGTTTGTTGCGCCCATATAGGGGCTGTAACCAAGCAAAAGAGTAATAGGAGGTGTTTCATTGTGTTTTCAGTCAAATATTTGTTTTTTATTGCTAAGAAAGAATCTTTTATTTAAGTTTCGCAAGCTCAGAAATAGCTTGCGAAACTTAAATTAATAACTCTAATATTTGTTGTATACTTCTCATTTGGTAGGGTAAATCACCCCTGTTTTTTCTTTGCCATAGCTGTCAAACTCTTTTGAAATATAAAAAGCCTTTATCTTAGATACTGTCAATTGGTCATTCTTAGCTACCAAATAAATATCATAGCGATGAAATCCCCCTGCTGATGTCCATAAAACATTCTCAAAGGTAAGCTTCATCAGAGTTTCTTTTTTCTTTTTCTGATATTTTACCTTGTAGGGAATCATCATCTCAGTGCCCAGCTCTACAAAGGTAGTATCGATAATGATAGATTTCCCATTGAACTGAATTTCAATATCTTCTAAGGACTTCAACTTGTTTTCTAAAGCCTTTGTAACACTACATTTGGGATCATCGTCAGAGATTATTATACAATGAGAATGACTGAAAATTTTCAGCTCATCATTCAAGAGCTTTTTCTCTGTCTTTATAAACGCTTTACCATGTGCCTTATAGTCCTCAATAGAATAATTTTTGTAGTTTTCATCAGGGATAAAAATAGCACAATAGTCTAATTTACTTTGTATAGTTTGAGATTTACCACACAAAGTTATAGCTGAAAAAATTAATGAAAGAACTGTTTTCATTATATCACCTTTAATCTAAAACTGGATTACTGCATATCTTTTTGAAGTGTATATACCAAAGACGTATGTCGCTCCCCTATAAGTGGAAACAAAAAATCTTCAAGGGTATGATGATAGCGAAAACCGCATTTTTCAATAACCCGCTGTGAGGCTATATTTTCCTTGTATACACCCGCCCACAACTGAGTAAGAGACAACTCCTCAAAGGCATAGTGTATAATTTGTAATGCAGCTTCTGTCATATACCCCTTGCCCCAATAGTCTTCTCCTAACCAGTAACCTATTTCGGCTTCATTTTCACCTACAGAAAGCCTACTTTCCCCTTGTAAAAGCAGACCGATACTCCCAATAAGGGTGTTATCAGATAGACAAATAGCGAAAGAGTGAGGTCTGCGAAGTACCTTTTCAATAATCTCTCGGCTCTCTTCTACACTTTTGTGAGCAGGCCAACCGCACCTTTTGCCTATGATAGGGTTATGTGCTTGTATATATAGCGCCTGGGCATCGGAGACTTCCCAAGGACGGAGCAAAAGACGTGTAGTGTGGAGTGTTTTCATTTGTTTTGGTTTATTTATTTTACTTTATTTATTTCCCTCCATTTTTCTTTCTTCTAAGGTTTGTTGGAGGAATGGCAGCTCGCTATCTGTATCATACATAAGAAACCAACTAAGATCTTTTAAACCAAGGTATTCCTCTGGTATTTTGTGCAAAAGCTCTCCATCCTTTCGTGAGGGATAAGGTCCTTCCTTTTGGGTTCGTATAAAATATTTTCCATTGGAGATATAATCAGGATAAATATATTCCTGTGCTACCCATTGGTCGCCTATCCACTTGTATTTGTACAAACCAGCTACCCCTGAGAAGCCTGTTTGTACCCCTCGCACTACCTGCTCTTTTGGGAAAAAATCAGCATTCTCAAATTCGTAACGCTCAGAAAAAGTCTCTGTCTTAGGATCAAACAAATAGATATAAGTAGGATTATAATTAAGTGCCCCTGTACCAGACCACGTTATTGAAAGATCATTGATTCCATCTCCATTGACATCAAAAATAGAATCTCTTGCAAACTCCATCCAAGAGCTTATATAAAAAAATTTCTTCCTAAAGGTGTGATTTTGCTCTATTTTATATACTTCTATCAACCTATCTTCCCAAGTGCTATTGACCACTACATAGGGCTGTTGGTCAAAGAATTTACCTACCTTAATTATCGTTTCAGAAATAGGTAATGTATCATTATAGATATAGGAATAGGTCAAATCCTCCCCTTTGTAAAGTGTATCCACTCGCTGCAAGGCTTCCGTGATTATCTTTACAAGCTGTGGATCGACCGTTATATCTTTCTCTTCTACATCTTCAGCAGAGGTAGTCTTTATACTATCTTGCAAGATAGTAATCCTCTGTTGTTCTTTCCCTGATTGCTCTCTACAAGCAAATAAACATAGACAGATCCCATATAAAAGAAATACTTTTTTCATTGTTATAATGATCTAGGTATTACTAATTAGTGACCAGTAGTCAAAAACTGACCACTGGTCACTAACCTCTAAAAATTACTTTATCTTACTCTTAAGCTCTTCCAACATTTGGATTTGTTCTTTGACAGTAGCGGTATCTGTAAGTTTTTTCTTTTGCGCAATACCTTCGTCTATAACTTTCCAAATAGCTTGTTTAGCCTTATCCCCGTTCTCTTCTTGGGTAAAGTCCTTGTAGGCCTTTTGCATTTGTTCTACAAGCTCCTTGTTGTCCAAGCTCATCGCCCATAAGTAGGCTTTTTTGAAATCGGCGGCTATTTGGGGATTGTCCTCCTCTAGGAATGGATAATTAACCAAATAAGGCATTAGGGTAGGGAGATACTGTGTCATCTTATTATCCGCAATCACTCCTGTAAGACCTACGATTTGGTCTATCTCAAGCTCCTTAGGATCGGCTTTTTCTAAGAAATCCTTAGCGCGCTTAGGGTTGGCAAGGGCTATGGCATTCAGTGCTGCATTCTTCACCGCTCCTGAAGGGGTAGTCAGTGCTTTTTCATAGAGAGCGGTATAGCGTTTGTTCTCTTTGGAACTTGATAAAAGCCATATAGCTGCGGATTTGACTATATTGCTCGGATCGGAAGTAGCCAGTTTTTCCACCTGGGCTAATTCTTTTTTGTTCAAAGAAAAGTTAGAGAGACTCTCTAAGGCTATACTACGCACTTTAAAATAAGGATCACGGAGAGCAGCCAAAAGCACTTCCTTGCCTTCGTTCTCCCCAAGTGAGGTGATTGCCTGCATACGGCTCTTTAGCTCAGGGGCATGTTGCACTTGGTAGAGGAGTTCCTTGACACTCTTGAGATATTCTTCTTCCATAACAATTACCCCTTCAGGGTTGATATTGACTAGTTCGGGCGCCTTGTCAAGAGGGAAGGTAAAGATATTTTCCCCTTTTGCACTAACCCATACCGTATGGCGGGTAGCTTTGCCATTTTGATAAATATCTATATCCAAAGGAAACTCGAAATATAGCTTTTCGTCCTGTGTTTGGCGTATCTTAACTATAAGTTGTTTTTGGGAGGCGTTATATTGTTTTTCTACCTCTACTTTAGGATTTCCATTTCCAAAATACCACTGATTGAAGAACCAACTAAGGTCTTTTCCGCTTATTTTCTCAAAGGATAGACGCAATTGGTGTGCTTCACCAGTGCCATATTCGTTACTTTTGAGATAGTCGGTGATTCCTTGGAAAAACGCCTCATCACCAAGGTAGCGACGGAGCATATGCAGGATAGCTCCTCCCTTATTATAGGAGACAAGGTCAAAGACATCATCACGGACATCATAGCCAAAACGCACTAAGTTTTTTAGAAAATCATCTTCGCGGTGTAGGTACTGTAAGGTATTGTTGCTCAAGTGATAATCCGCCTCATCTTTACCATACTTATGGAAAATCCAAAGGTATTCACTATAGTTGGCGAAGGACTCATTGACCGTGATATTAGCCCAGCTTTCGGTAGTTACCAAATCACCAAACCAGTGGTGTGCCAGCTCATGGGCAATGATTGGTTCCCAATAATTTTGGTCGTTTAGGGCATCAGCACTTTGGTAAGCACTCTCGGCATGGCTCACAGCAGTAGTATTCTCCATAGCACCGGACACAAAGTCGCGGACAACCATCTGTGCGTATTTTGCCCATGGATAGTCATAGCCAAAACGCTCAGAGAAAAAAGTCAACATTTCGGAGGTATTACCGAAAATTCGCTTAGCAAGAGGTTCGTATTTCTTCTCTACATAGTATTCCACAGGCACTTTGCCTCGCCAAGGAGTATCCTTCACAACGGCGAATTCGCCTGCCCCCATAAAGAAGAGATAAGGGGCATGAGGCTTATCCATTACCCAATAGTCAGTACGTAGGTCGCCCTTTTTCTCGGAGCGTTTAAGTTCTCCGTTGGAAAGGGTCACGAAGCTATCAGGCACGGTCATCTCAATCTCCTGAGTTGTTTTCTGATTGGGCTTGTCTATGGTAGGGAACCAGCAAGAGGAGCTTTCCGATTCTCCTTGTGTCCATATCTGTCGCATAGGCCCTTCAGGATTGTTTTCGGGATTGATAAAGTAAAGTCCCTTGGTATCGGTAATAGCGAGGCTTCCCTTTTCGGTAACCTTCTCAGGCTGAGCAGTATATTTTATATATACTGTATAGGTTTCTCCTTTTTTGTAGATCTTAGGAAGCTTAATACGAAGTACATCTTTGTCATAGCTGTAAGCAAGGGGTTGCTGCTTCCCATGGTCATCAAGGGCTACCTTGTGGATAAGCATTGCCTTAGCATCTAGGATAAGGCTGTCAGTAGGATAGAAGAAAGGAGCTGCTGTAAGCCATTCTTCTCCCCCAAGGGTTTGATTAGAAAAATTGAAATCCACCTTGAGCTTGGTATGTTTCAGGGCAGTTTTCTTTTCAGGAGTGGCACGATAGAGACTTCTACCAGAAGTATCAGTTTGCGCAAAAGTATAGCCGGAGGCTAATAAGCCCAAGGCTAATAGGACTATTTTCTTCATATAAGAAAAGGATATTAAATGCGCAAATATACGATTATTTTTTTAAGTATCGTAAGTCACAAAAAATAAAGGGAGGCTCATTTTGCCTCCCCGTCTAGAAACTATTTAATTGTGAAATTCAGTCCTTTGTGTTCGCCTATACTATAATAGTGCTTAAAGTTATAGATAAGTGGATCCCAGTTGAGTGGGTTGATCTTATCTCCGTCCATTACTAAGTTATCCTCGGCATGTACTTCTACAAATTCTAGTTCCACCAGCACATAGCCATTACGATCTATGATATTCACCACCTTAGCTTCTGCTTGGATAGGACACTGAGCAATACGTGGAGGACGCACCTTCTCGGAGGCAAGTGGAGTGAAGCCACCAAGAGCGAACTTGTCATCGGTATGAGTATACTTGGCTGCCTTTTGTGCAGGTACGGGATCTTTAGCTGTATAGGGGGCAATAGCCTCTACTTGCTCCCACATCTGGGAAGTAGGCAGGTTAAAGACTGCCTCTGGCACTACTTTTATATTCTCATAGGCTTGATTAAGCTTTACTAGGGCAATCACCGCATTAGTACCCAAGGTAAAAGTACAAGTAATAGGGGTGATATTCGCCCTTCCTTTGTCATCCATAGTACTGAGTAATACTACAGGAAATCCATAGTAAAACATATTTGGTAAAAATGATTGCATCATATTAAATCTTTGAAATTAGGACACAAAGGTATTAAATTAAAATGAAAAATAAAAATAAAAGGTAAAGAAATTTCTACCTTTTACTTTTCACCTAAATCATCTACCAAATTCTAACTCTCTCTTCTGGCTTTTTATAGAGTTTGTCGCCTTTTTTCACATCAAAAGCCTTGTACCAAGCATCTACGTTAACCAGTGGTGCATAAGCACGGATAAACTGAGGTGTATGTGGATCGGTTTTTACCTGATTGATAAGGTGTTTGTCCCTTGCCACGGCACGCCATACGGTTGCCCAAGAGAGGAAAAAGCGTTGGTTCTGGGTATAGCCACTGATTTTTCCTATTTTGCCATGCTCCTTGAGGTATAACTGCAAGGCATCGTAGGCAATATTGACCCCACCGAGGTCAGCGATATTCTCGCCACTGGTAAAAGTACCATTGACAAAGTGTCCTTTGACAACTTCGTATTTGTCAAACTGAGCAGCGAGGGCTTGAGTCCCCTTTTTGAAGTTGGCTTTATCTTCAGGAGTCCACCAGTTTTCTAGGTTTCCGTAAGCATCAAACTCAGCTCCACTATCATCAAATCCATGAGTCATTTCATGACCAATAACAGCTCCTATACCTCCGAAGTTTACGGCGGGATCCGCCTCAAAACTAAAGAAAGGTTTCTGTAAGATAGCTGCAGGGAAAACAATTTCATTCCCCTGTGGATTATAGTAAGCATTCACATTCTGAGGATTCATTTTCCAACGAGATTTATCCACAGGTTTGCCCACATCGGCTAATCTTTTTTTGTATTTCCAAGAGCGTATGTGAGCTATATTCTCAAAGTAAGAGACTTGGGAAGCAGGTTCTATCACGAGTTCGGAATAATCCGTCCAAGTATCGGGATAACCTACTTTCACCCCCATTTTCTCCAATTTCACTAAGGCTTTATCCTTCGTTTTCTGAGACATCCAAGAGGCTTGCTTGATGTGCTCTGCAAAACTTCTTTTAAGGTAGCCTATAAGCAAAATCATTTCTTCTTTCGCCTTTACTGGGAAATATTTCTCTACATACAACTTACCGAAGGCCTCGCCTAATAATCCATTGATGACTCCTAAGGCACGCTTGTTCATAGGACGTTGTTCTTTGATCCCCTTAAGGGTAGTACTATAGAAGTGGAAGGAAAGTTTATCCAATTCCTCATTAAGGGTATGCGTATTATCAGCTATAAGTTGTATTTTAAGGTAATCCTTAAGCAGCGGCAAGTTAGTGCTATTAACAAAATTATCATACGCTTTGTATAGGCGGATATCCCCTATAATCACTCTATCGGTGGAGACTCCTACATTTCTTAGATAGTCTGGAAGGTTTAGGTTCTTCACCAGAGTAGAAAGCTCTTGTAAGGAAACAGGATTATAGGTAATATTAGGATTTCTTCGCTCCTCATTGGTGAACATGAGTTGAGCAATCCCTCTTTCAAAGTCTATGATTTGTTTTGCCTTCTCCTTAGGGTGTTCTTCCTTGATAAGGGAGAAGAGAGCAGTAAGGTACTCCTGGTACTCAGCTAGGGCTTTGGTATTGCTTTCACTTTGTTTTTGGTAGTAATCACGAGCCATTCCTAAGGAGAAACTACCTAGGTAGACAACATTCTGTTGGGAGTTTTTCTTATCGGCACCTACTCCCCAAGCACAAATGGGATTTCCTCCTCGCCTAGTATCCTCTTCAAGGTATTGTTGTAGGTCAGTAAGCGATTGTATTTGGTCAATTTGGTCAAACTGTTTTTGCAAAGGGGCAAGCCCATCAGCATTACGGCGATTCCAGTCGAGATAAGACTCATATAGGTCTTTTATTTTCTGTCCTTCAGAGCCTTGTGGGTAAGTTTCTTTAAGTAGCTGTTCTAGTAGCACAAGGCAATCCTCATCGGTTTTTTCTCTTAGCATATTGAAAGAACCCCAAGAGGATTTGTCTGCTGGAATCTGGGCGGTCTTCACCCAACCTCCATTAACAAAGGTGTAGAAATCATCCTGTGGGCGCACAGAGGTATCCATAGCCGAGAGGTCTAGCCCTCGCTCTGTGGGGTCATTTTTCTTTTGTGTATGTGAACCACAAGCAGCCATAAGTGTGACTGAGGCTAATAAACAAATTTTCTTCATGCTCTAAAATATTTGATGACAATTGTTAATTCTTGATTGTTAATGACTAATCACCAAGCATCGATGACTGACTACTGATGATCCTCAGCGCCTTATCTATCGTTGTGATTTTATCAAAGGTAATAATGAGTCTCAGACCATTGCGGGTCTCTTTTTCTGTAAGGTGACACTTGTCCGAGTTACGCTGCACAAAATTCAGCACACGCTGGAAGGCACCACTCTGGTAGAACTTACTTTGCTGGTCGGCAATGAAGTAGCCAAGCATTTTGCCTTGCTTCATCACCAAGCGTTCTATTCCCATTTGAGTAGCCAACCATTTGATACGTACCGAGTTAAGAAGATCTTTGGCTTGTGGTGGCAAAGGTCCAAAGCGGTCAGTAAGGCGATATTCGTATTGGGCAAGTTCTTCCTCATTCTTAAGATTGCTCAATTCATTGTATAGGTTAAGTCGCTCGGTAATATTGTTGATATAATTATCCGGAAAGAGTAGTTCGAAATCACTATCTATCTGAGTATCCGTCAAGTATACAGGCTCTTGGGTGGTATCCGTATAGAGGTCGGCAAACTCATTTTCCTTGAGTTCAGTAACCGCTTCTTGGAGTATTTTCTGATAGGCATCAAAACCTATATCATTGATAAATCCACTCTGTTCCCCTCCGAGTAGGTCTCCTGCCCCACGTATTTCCAAGTCTTTCATAGCGATATGGATACCACTTCCCAATTCAGAGAACTGTGCAATGGCCTGCATACGCTTGCGAGAATCCTCCGGTAGCTCCGAGAGATTGGGAGTGATAAAGTAGCAAAAAGCTTTCTTGTTACTACGCCCCACCCTACCGCGCATCTGGTGTAGGTCAGAAAGTCCAAAGTGCTGCGCGTTGTGAATGAAGATAGTATTGGCATTGGGAACATCCAAGCCGCTCTCTATGATAGTGGTAGAGACCAAGATATCATAATCCCCATTGATAAAAGCAAGCATCACCTCCTCCAAGTCCTTACCGTCCATCTGTCCGTGACCGATACCAATACGTGCATCGGGTACCAATCGCTGAATCATACCCGCAACCTCCTTGATATTCTCCACTCGGTTATGAATGAAAAACACCTGCCCACCGCGCTGCAATTCGTAGGCAATACCATCGCGTATTACCTCCTCATTGAAGGTGATAATCTGGCTATCAATAGGATAACGGTTAGGAGGAGGTGTGGTAATCACCGAAAGGTCTCGAGCGGCCATAAGGCTGAACTGCAAAGTACGTGGGATAGGGGTTGCTGTAAGAGTGAGTACGTCTATATTCTCTCGTAGGGTCTTGAGCTTGTCCTTCACTGCCACGCCGAACTTCTGCTCCTCATCTATGACAAGCAGTCCTAAATCCTTATATTTCACCTTTTCATTAACGATTTGGTGAGTACCGATGAGAATATCCACCTTTCCCTGTGCCAAGTCGGCAAGTACTTGATTTTTCTCCTTAGTGGTACGGAAGCGGTTGAGGTACTCCACTCGCACTGGTAGCCCCTTAAGGCGCTGAGAGAAAGTTTGGTAATGCTGAAAAGCCAAGATAGTGGTAGGCACCAACACGGCAACCTGCTTGCTGTTATCCACCGCCTTGAAGGCAGCACGAATAGCCACTTCCGTCTTTCCAAAGCCCACATCACCACATACAAGCCTATCCATAGGGCGCGCACTCTCCATATCCTGCTTTACCTCAAGGGTGGCCTTGCTCTGGTCTGGAGTATCTTCATAGATAAATGAAGCCTCCAGTTCCTTTTGCAGATAGGAATCAGGGGCAAAAGCATAACCCACCGCCTCCTTACGCTTGGCATAAAGTTGGATAAGGTTGAAGGCAATTTGCTTAACTCGTGCTTTGGTCTTCTGCTTGAGAGCTTTCCAAGCGGCACTACCAAGCTTATAGAGCTTAGGAGGAGCACCATCCTTACCATTGTATTTACTGATTTTATGTAAGGAGTGAATGCTCACATACAATACATCTCTATCCCCATAAATAAGCTTAATAGCCTCCTGTTGCTTGCCATCTATATCTATCTTTTGTAAACCGGCAAACTTGCCTATACCATGATCGATGTGTGTCACATAATCTCCTATGGTAAGTTGTTGTAATTCCTTAAGGGTAATTGCCTGCTTCTTGGCATAACCATTACGGATATTGAACTTATGGTAACGCTCTAATATCTGGTGGTCGGTATAACAATTAATTTTGTTTGAGGGATCTGAAAATCCTTCAGAAAGTGAAAATTCGATCAGACTACAAGGCACCTCTTGGTGCAATTCTTCAAAGATATCTAAGAAACGTTGAGCCTGTTGGGCAGTCACGCAACAGATATAATTGGTATAGCCTTCACTATATTTTTCCTTGAAGTGCTCAATAAGCAACTCAAAACGCTTGTTAAAAGAAGGTTGTGGGCGCAATGCAAAATCCACCTCCTCCCCTGTCTCCTCTTGTGGAGCATAAGGATTTATCTTAATCAAATAATGACTTTCAAACTCCTTTGTCGCTTGGTGCGCATCACTGAAGAGAGCCTCAGGGGGCAGATGCGCTACTTCTCCTGTAAGTGTCTGAAAAGCCTCTTGTGCTTTCTGATACATACGCTCCCACTTAGGAGCAAAAAGTTCAAAATCCTGAGTGAAAATAAGTGTATCTTCCGGCAAGAGAGAAAGAAAAGAGGTACGTTGTTCCCCTGCCAATTTGTTCTCTATATTGGGAATAATCACCACCGAGGGCACCTGTTGTAAGGAAAGCTGGCTTTCTACATCAAAGGTACGAATACTCTCTATGGTATCGGAGAAGAACTCAATACGGTATGGCGTATCATTGGAGAAAGAGAAAACATCCACAATACCCCCACGTACGGAAAACTCCCCTGGCTCACTCACGAAATCTACCCTTTGGAATTGGTATTCAAAAAGTGTTTCATTGAGCACATCCAGAGAAAGGCGCTCACCCCGCTTAAGAGTTAGGGTATTCTTGTCCAACTGCTGGCGTGTAAGCACTTTCTCAAAGAGAGCTTCACTATAAGAGACTACCACTTTAGCTCCTTGCTCAAGGCGAGAGAGGACTTCCGCTCTCAATAGCACGTTAGCATTGTCTATTTCCTCCGTTTGGTAAGGACGGCGGTAACTACTAGGAAAAAAAAGCACCTGTTCCTGTCCCAAGAGCAATTCCATGTCATTGAGCAAATAAGCGGCCTGTTCCTTATCATCCCCCACAAAGAGAAGTGTTCGTCCCGTTTGCTTAAAAAGATCAGAAAGGACAAAGGATACAGCCGATCCTATAAGCCCTCGTACATGACAAGGAGTCTTTTCCTTAATATATTGTAGCAGTTGTTTGTAAGCTTTTCCCTCCAAAAAGGAAGAAAGCAGTAGTTCTTTACTCATTTTCTTATATCTTTACCCCATTTCTTAGAGCGATGCAAAAGTACGATTTTTTTATCAATGTGTCAATTTGCCAATGTGTCTCAATTTACTTATTATTATTAGCTCATCGGTTCATTAATTTTATATTTTATCTAATTTAAACTAACTATAAATTACGATATTTTCCTACTTTTAGTTGTAAAAAAAAGCAAATTATCGTATCTTTGTGGCACTAAACTATTTTAGTTAATCCAATCATTTTTAGAAACTTATTTTTAAGGATATGCAAATATTTAAAACTTCCGTAGCGAGAAAAATGGCGATGGCCCTCTCGGCATTTTTTCTCATCATCTTCTTAGTAATACACTTGGCAGTGAACTTCATGTCGGTGTTAAGCCCGAGCACTTTCAACATGCTCTCCCATTTTATGGGCACTAACCCCTTGATCCAATTTGCTATGCAACCTGTATTACTTATAGGGGTAATTTTTCACTTTGTGATGGGCTTCGTTTTGGAGCTACAAAACAAAAAAGCACGAGGCAACCAGCCCTATTATAGCTATAATGGTGCGGCCAATGCTTCGTGGATGTCCCGCAACATGGCTATCACTGGGATGGTGATTCTTGGTTTCTTAGCCCTACACTTGTTTGACTTTTGGGCACCCGAGATGAACTACAAGTATATAGAGGCACTCCCAGCCGATGAAACCCGCTACTATGGGGAGCTCGTGGAAAGATTCCACAATCCTGTACGTGTAGGGATCTATGTACTTTGCTTCGTATTCTTGTGCTTGCACCTACTTCACGGATTCCAATCCGCTTTCCAATCCATGGGATGGAAAGATGACAAACGCAAGAAATTCATCAGTTGCTTGGGTAAATGGTACTCCTATGTTATCTGTGGAGGCTTTATCTTCGTAGCACTTTTCCATTTTGTAAAACATTTAATAGCTTAATACTATGAGTACATTAGATTCTAAAATACCAGATGGCCCAATTGCGGACAAATGGACAAAATATAAAGACCATATCAATCTTGTAAACCCCGCCAACAAGCGTAATATAGACATCATCGTGGTGGGAACAGGACTTGCAGGAGGATCTGCCGCTGCTACCCTTGCCGAGCTTGGGTACAATGTAAAGGCATTCGCTTACCAAGATTCCCCTCGTCGTGCGCACTCTATTGCTGCTCAAGGAGGTATCAATGCCGCTAAAAACTATATGGGAGATGGTGACTCTAACTACCGCCTCTTCTACGATACCGTAAAAGGAGGTGACTACCGTGCCCGTGAAGCCAACGTATACCGCTTGGCTGAGGTATCTGGAAACATCATTGACCAATGTGTAGCTCAAGGGGTACCTTTTGCTCGTGATTACGGTGGGCTCCTTGACAACCGTTCTTTTGGTGGAGTACTCGTATCCCGTACTTTCTATGCCAAAGGACAAACAGGGCAACAGCTCCTCTTGGGGGCTTATGCGGCCATGAACCGACAAATCGCCCGTGGTAAGATAGATATGTACAACCGTCACGAGATGATGGACGTGGTTATCGTAGATGGTAAGGCGCGTGGTATCATCGCTCGTAACCTAGTAACTGGAGAAATAGAGCGTCACTCCGCTCATGCTGTGGTAATCGCTTCTGGAGGTTATGGTAATGTATATTTCCTTTCTACCAACGCTATGGGTTGTAATGCTTCTGCCGCTTGGAAAGTGCATAAAAAAGGCGCTTTCTTTGCCAACCCTTGCTTTACACAAATCCACCCTACTTGTATTCCTCGCTCTGGAGATTATCAGTCCAAACTGACCTTGATGTCCGAATCCTTGCGTAATGACGGACGTATCTGGGTGCCTAAGAAATTAGAAGATGCAGTAGCTATCCGTGAAAAACGTAAGAAACCTACTGAAATACCTGAAGAAGATCGCGATTACTACTTGGAACGCCGCTACCCTGCTTTCGGTAACTTAGTACCTCGTGACGTGGCCTCTCGTGCTGCTAAAGAACGTTGCGATGCTGGTTATGGAGTGAATGAAACAGGGGAAGCTGTATATCTTGACTTTGCTTCCGCTATCGAACGTTATGGTAAGGAACAATGCAAGATTCATGGGGTAGAGCCTACCAAAGAAGAAGTAACCAAACGCGGTGAAAAAATCGTGGAAGCCAAGTATGGTAACCTCTTCCAGATGTATGAAAAGATTGTAGCGGAGAACCCTTACAAGACTCCAATGATGATTTACCCTGCTACCCACTACACCATGGGTGGTATTTGGGTGGATTATAACCTAATGACTACTGTACCTGGTCTTTATGCTATTGGGGAAGCCAACTTCTCCGACCACGGAGCAAACCGATTGGGAGCTTCTGCTCTTATGCAAGGTTTGGCCGACGGATATTTCGTATTACCTTACACCATAGGTGATTACCTAGCAGCTGATATTCGTACAGGTAAAATTCCTACCAACACCCCTGAATTTGACGAAGCTGAAAGAGTAGTAAAAGAACGTTTGGCTTACTTTATCAATAACAAAGGTTCTCACTCTGTAGATTACTTCCATAAGAAGCTAGGTAAAGTGATGTGGGACAAAGTAGGTATGGCACGTAATGAAGAAGGTCTTAAACAAGCAATCAAGGAAATCCGTGAAATCCGTGAAGAATTCTGGCGCGATGTAAAAGTTCCTGGAGAACTCACAGGTATGAATGTAGAGCTTGAAAAAGCCAACCGTGTAGCAGACTTCTTAGAGCTCGGAGAGCTTTTTGCAAAAGATGCTCTCGAACGCAACGAGTCTTGCGGTGGTCACTTCCGTGAAGAGTACCAAACTCCTGAAGGGGAAGCCCTCCGTGACGATGTGAATTATGCCTATGTAGCCGCTTGGCAATATACCGGTGATCCTAAAGAAATAGTGAACACCTACAGCCCAAGTGAAGAAATCCTACACAAGGAAAAACTTGAATTCAAAGATATCGAACTTAAACAACGTAGCTATAAATAGTAGTCATATGTCAACAATGAATCTTACCCTCAAAATATGGCGACAAAAAGACGCCAAATCAAAAGGCCAGATGGTAGAATATAAAGTCAATAATATTTCCGACCATATGTCCTTCTTGGAAATGTTAGATATTCTCAACGAACAACTCATAGAAAAAGGAGAAGAACCTGTAGCTTTTGACCACGACTGCCGTGAAGGTATCTGTGGTATGTGCTCTCTCTTTATCAATGGAGAAGCTCATGGGCCTGATCGTGGTATTACCACTTGCCAATTACATATGCGTATGTTCAAGGATGGTGATACCATCACTATTGAACCTTGGCGTGCCACTGCTTTCCCTGTAATCAAAGACCTTATAGTGGATAGAAGTGCTTTCGAGCGTATCCAACAAGCCGGCGGTTATATCTCTGTCAATACCTCTGGTAACACTCAGGATGCCAATGCTATTCCTATTCCTAAGCGCGATGCTGACCGCTCTATGGACGCTGCCGCTTGTATAGGTTGTGGTGCTTGTGTGGCTACTTGTAAGAACTCTTCTGCTATGTTGTTCGTATCAGCCAAAGTATCCCAATTTGCACTCCTTCCTCAAGGACGTGTAGAGGCTACCGAGCGTGTACTAAACATGGTCAACCAGATGGAGCACGAAGGCTTTGGTAACTGTACCAATACAGGAGCTTGCGAAGTAGAATGCCCTAAAGGCATTTCTTTGGAAAATATCGCTCGACTTAACCGCGAATATCTCAAAGCAAGTATCCAATAATTGGCCAGCAAACTCAATTTGCTTATTTGTATAATAAAACTGTCTCAAACTCAAGGTTTGAGACAGTTTTTTAGGTTTAAAATAAGGTTACACAACTATTGAACCTCATTTTGTCCGTTAAGCCTAAAAAAGGGAAACAGAATGTAGTTTCCCTTTTGATTTTAATGTATATAAATAAAAGTTTTTTGTAGTTCTTAGCGGATAAGGATCTCTGCCAAACCTATACCTACCAAGCAAGATACTGATACAGCAATAAGTCCTGGTATCATAAAGCTATGGTTGAAGTAATATTTCCCTATTTTGGTTGTTCCAGTAGGGTCAAAATTCACAGTAGCTATATCTGAAGGATAGTTAGGTATGAAGAAATAAGCATAAGTAGCGGGCATAATTCCTATCAGTAGTGGTACAGGAAGTCCCATAGTAATCGCTACAGGAAGCATCATCTTAGCGGTAGCCGCTTGGCTATTAATCACAACAGATACAGCAAAGAGGGCAAAAACAAACGTCCAAGGATAGGCTTGTACCATTGAGGTAATTCCTTCTTTGAAATAAGGCATTGCATAACTGAAGTAAGTATCACTCATCCAAGCAATCCCGAAGATAGCCACACAGGCAACCATTCCTGACTTAAATACTACCCCTTCAGGCACCAATTTCACAGGAGTCTTACAGGTAGTTAGGATAATCCCTCCGAAACAGAGCATGATCATTTGGATAATCACCCCCATAGATACAGTAATAGTTTGGGTTACGCCATCTTTGACTACCTCAAAAGTACGAATCTCAGGATAAAGTGCCAATATTACGATTACTATAATAGAAGAAAGAAAGATATATACCGCATTCTTAGAGTGCTGAGGGATAACATCATTCAGAGTAGTCTTAGTACTATTAAGAATTTGATCGCGGTAGGTAGGATCCTGCAAACGACGTTGGTATTCAGGATCATCTTCAAGATTTTTTCCCCTACGGAGACTATAGACTGACATAGCTAACATCCCTAAAAAAGTAGCAGGAATCGTCACTGAAAGTATATTCACCAAGGTAAGATTGGCCCCGCCTTGCATATGAAAGAGATCCAATAACTCTTTCCCTAAATAGACGGTTACCACTGCTGAAATGGGACTGGCAGTCAGAGCCAACTGAGAAGCAATAGAAGCTGCCGCCATAGGGCGTTCAGGACGAATTTTATTCTTCAGTGCTATATCTCCAATAATTGGCATGATAGAATACACTGCATGTCCTGTGCCCAACATGAAGGTAAGCATATAAGTAGCTATAGGACCTAGGAAAGTAATTTGTTTGGGATTCTTCCTGAGAATCTTCTCAGCTACTTGTAACATAAACTTAAGTCCTCCTGCTGCTTCCAAGATAGAGGCACAAGTAACCACTGCCAAAATAATAAGCATAACCTCAATCGGAGGGGAAGCTGGAGGCATCCTAAATACAAATACCTCTATCACTAGCCCAATCCCAGAGACTACGCCCAATCCTATTCCTCCATAGCGACTCCCTACATAGAGCATCCCTAATAGAAAAATAAATTCACAAATTAATACATAAGTGTTCATAGCAATATAAATTATATATTTTCTAAGATTTTTTAAGCCACTTTTTTCCTATTTAGGCTCAAAAGAGTCTTTACTTCTATCAAACGACTTATGTGGCTTTCTTTTTGATTTGTGCAAAGATATCTATTTTTCGCATATCTACAAAGGAAAATTAAACTTTTTTTCTGGTATTTTCGTTTTTTTATCAACAATATAAAATGACAATTCTCTCTTTTTTAAACCACAATATCATTATTTTTTAACAAATTATTAAATATACAAAAGAAAATTTGAAGAGTTGTAATTATTTTATAGTTCCATTTCTGTCCATTATATCCCAAAATATCATACTTATATTTTTATTTTCACCATATAATAACAATAGAAAGCATCAGCTATCATGGCTTTCCTTAAATTTTTAAATTTTATTTCATTCAGGAAGGTCCATTCGTTTTACTTGGAGATATTAATAGATTTTATGCATAAAAAAGAGTGACTGCAGTTGCAATCACTCTTTTTCAATTTATTAATTTTAGTAGCGGGAACTGGACGGTTTTTACTTAAAAACAAATCGTAATTAATTGTATATCAATTAGTATATATTCCTTTCCTATGTGTTTTAGGGAAATTAATGTCTTATATTGGGAACAAGGTATGCCTAACACCTTGCTTTAAAATAAAATTTGTGTGTGTCTGCTTATCTAACCTTATATTTTTTTGTACCTTTTGTACTGTATATAAAATAGTAAATATAAATATAAGAAAATGAATAAGTTACAAGCGGTACAAAAGTCGGTACAAAAGCGGTACAAAATTCAAGGTCAAAAATTTGTACCGTGAAATATTTGTTAAAAATCTATTTCCTTATCTAAGTTATCCAGAATGTCTTTCATTTGTTTTCTATGTGTTTTTACTTCCTCAGAGATTTTTTTTACTTGTTCTATAAAACTTTTATTGCCATTTTTCAAATTCTCATAAAATGAAATACCCCTCCCGCTTAAATCTATTTCATCAATAATTGTTTGAAGAGAACTTTTAAAGGAGGTCAATTCCTCTGCAAATTTTTCATACTCTGATACATCTTGCTCAAACTGTTTGTACTTTTCCGGATTTTCTTTGTACATCTTGCTTATATAGCTCAAGAAGAACATATCTTTCTCCATTGGAGGAAAACCAATTGCAACATTAAAATCTGTAAAACTATTCTTCGAATTTCTTAGCATATCCCCCTCCCCCATAATAAGCCATTCGGGATTAATTTCAGGAAAAGAAGCGAGGATTTTCGTTAAAAACACATCTGAAACAGAGGATTTCAGCTTGTCTGTATCTAAAAAACCCCTCTTTATACCTGTGATTTTAAAGAAATCTGTAATTGTAATTCCTTTATATTCAATGAATTGTAAAATTCTTTCTTTTGTCATAACGAAAAATATCGTACAATATTTTGCTTTTACGAAAAATATCGTACTTTTGTCCTCTGAAAAAACACAACTAACAATGAGCAAAGATACAAAAAAAAGAAACAAATACAATCAATACATAGTAAAACATCTTACTCAAAAATATGAGGTGTCTGTTTCTATGGTTAGAAAGTCCCTTTCTCAGGCACGAAACAGCCCAAAAGCAAAGGAAATTTTACAAGAGTATGAGCGTATATCCTTAACCCTTGACAGCATTACGGAGGTGGTAATTAATAAAGTATGATATGGCTGCAAAAGAATACGAAAAAACACCTCAAAAGCTATACGAACACACTAATAAAGGGCTTGATATTTTACATAGATATTTGCCTGAAAGTGTAGGGTGTGAGGTGGGAAATACAAAGAAGTTTAGGTACTCCAATGAAAAAACGCCGTCTGCTACTTTATTCTATTCTAAAGAAGCCAGTACCTGGGGCGTTAAGGATTTTTCAAGCGGTAATTTCTATTCTCCTATTCAGGTGGTTATTGAAAAAACGGGTGCTGACTTTAAGGATTGCCTTACTAATCTATATGCAGAATTTAATATACCTACGGAGGGGAAAACATTCACCAATAACATAACCTTTAGAGAGGATAAGAGCCTGCCCGCTAATTACTTCTACTTAAAACCTAAACAGAGAATAGAACACCCCACCGCTTATAGCAAATTCGTAACGGCTGACCTCTTGGAGAGTTTCGGGATAGTGGAATTGCAATACCTGGAACGCACTACCAAAACAGGCAAAATAATGAGAATAGAGAGCAATAGCAATTACCCTATGTTTGCCTACTCTAATAATTTAAAAGTCTGGGCTAAAACATACTTTCCTAACGAAAGCGACCGAGCTTACAAACACGGTTATATAGGAGAGAAGCCCGCAAAATATATACACGGACTGGAACGTATTGAAAAGAAAATTTCTTTTTCCAAAAGCCGTATCAATGAATTACACAAGCTACTGAAGTCAGAGGTTACAGATACTGAAAAGAAAGAAGCCCAAAAGGAATTAGACAAACTACTATTGCCGTATATTATCATCTGTTCGGGTGGCTCTGACGGCGTTTCTGTAGCAAGCCTTTCAGAAGCATTTAATCCTATATGGTGCAATTCAGAGGGGGAAACAATAGATAGTGATACCTATTACTACCTAAAAAGTATCTGTAAGCACCTAATAAATTTACCCGATTTAGACCCTGCGGGTATAAATTATGCGCATAAATATTCGCTTTTGTATTGGAAATTAGATACTGTATTTATACCTAAGCGCTTTTTAGGTGAAAAAGGTAAAGATTTCAGGGACTACCTAAATTATTTTCATTCAGAGGATAAGGATTTTATTGCTAATGAGTTTAAAAAACTGCTTTCAGTGCCTGAAAATTGCAATTTCATCACTAAAAACGAGCGTAACCAGCCACGAATAAACACAATAAACCTAAATTATTTCCTCAATGTACATAATTTCTACGTATATCGTGATACTATTTCAGAGCGTTCTAATAATGAGGATAGCGGCATACTAATACATATCAATAACAATATAGTAAGCCTACCCGAAAGCTCGGAAGTACGCCGTTTTTGTATGGACTTTCTCAAGACAAAGGGTACAACAAATGAAATACTTTCTTTGGTGAAAGGCTCTACAATGCTTAATGCAAATGAGCTTAGAAAAATAGATGTAAAAACCTTAGATTTTACTAAGCATAGCAAGGAATATCAATTATTTTTCTTTGAAAATACCTGTGCTAAGGTTACCGCTCAAGGCGTGGAGCTTATCACTAAAAGCAAAATAGAAAATTACGTGTTTGAGAATAACATAATCAAACGTTCTTTTCAGAAGCTCGGCAAATCATTCTTTGAACCTTACACAGATAACAAGGGTACAAAAAGAGTACATATCACTGAAACCAGCTGTGATTTTATGAATTTTCTTATAAATGGTTCTCGTGTATATTGGGAAAAAGAATATCCAAAAAATGCCGATAATTGGGGCAAACAATACCTATTAAACAGCCCTTACCTATCGGAAAAGGAGCAGATAATACAGGAACAACATTTTTTAGGGAAATGCTTTGCTATTGGGTATATGCTACATAGGTATAATACCCCCGATTTTGCAAAGTTTGTCTATGTGGTTGATGATATGATAAAGGAACACAACACGGACGCAAACGGAGGAACAGGGAAAAGCCTTTTTGTGAAAGGTATTGAACAGCTCGCAAAGCGTTTTTTCATTGACGGAAAGCGCAAAAAATTGTTTGAAGATGAGCATTTATACGGCACACTCAAGGAGGAACACGATTTTATATACTTTAATGATATGCTTTCTTATCACGACTTTGAAAATCTATATTCGGTAGTTACGGACGGCATAAGCATTAACCCCAAAAATAGGGATAGCAAGTTTCTACCTTTTGAGAAGTCCCCAAAAGTCATAGGAACATTTAACTACGGACTACGAACAAACTCCGATGCAGATTTAAGGCGTATCTTATTCGTTTCCTTTTCCTCTTACTATCATTACCGAAATGATACAATGGGCAAGGAATGGCAACCAAAAAACGACTTTCAGCACCGTTTGTTTGATGACTGGGAAGCCGACCAATGGACACTGTTTTATAACTTTATGCTAAGGTGCGTACATTTCTATATTGAGAATATGAATACCCCTTACTATTCCCCTACAGAAAACATTGAAACCAATAACCTAAAAGCCTCTGTAGGTGATAACTTTGAACTGTGGGCGGATGAATATTTCTTAGAGGATAAGTTTAACCAGCAATTGCCTAAAAACGAAGTAATGGAAGACTGCCGTAAGGCTATGGGTATAAAACTTTCTCCCCAGACTTTCAAAAAGAAATTACAGGATTATTGTAAGCTCAAGGGCTATATATTGAACCCTAAAGAACTACAACGAGCCGACGGCAGAATATTACAGCGAATAATAATTAATTCCCCTTATGGGCAAAAAGAAAGCTCCCGTGAGTGTATTTATTTGCAAGTCCCAAGGACAGAGGAAAAAACAGAAATACAACAGCCTTTAACAGATATTACTAATGAGATACATTCCCTAATTGATAACTTAGAAAACGAAATAGATTTTTAAATACGATTTAGCTTATAATCCATTAGCTACTTTGACAACGGTATATTAGCGCGAGATATGCCGTTGTTTTTTGAAAAAAGGTATATAAACGCCTATTGCAACAACTATTGCCAATAGCTATTAACCACTATTGCAAACAGCTATTTTTCACCTGTTGCTTATATAGAAAAGTATATGTATCTTTGTGCTTTCTTAGACAAAAAGCCTTTCTCACTTTCTCGCAAATACAACTAAATTTTAATTTATAGTAAGCTCCTGATACCAGGGGCTTTTTATTTCCTACACTAAAGAAATATTCATAAATAACAATTGCCAACAGCTGTTTCATTTTGGTATAAAATTTGTACCTTTGTACCCAAAATAAATATTTATGGCTTATACAATCACAATAGATAGCAACAGCGCACAAGCTGAGAACCTTGTACGCTTCTTAAAAAGCCTTGATTTTGTCAAGGTAACGAATACAACAGCTAAGAAAGCACCCGCCAAAGCAAAGACTAAAACAGCCCTTGCAAAGCCTGCTTATTATTATTGAAAAAGGGGACGAAGACGGAATACCTATCAAGTACCGAGAAAAGATTATGGCGCTCTCCAAAAAGACAAACAAAGCTATTGCCAAGCGTTGGGACGAAGCTATCGCACGAAGAGAAGCCGAACGAAAAAAGAAATAGGTAATGATAGTTATTTCTGACACCAACATCATATATAGTTGCTTTTATAAGCCTAACGGAGTAATTGCCACTATCCTAAAGAATGAGAAAAAGCCCCTGCAATTTATAGCCCCTGACTATCTTTTGCAAGAGGTAGAAGAGCATTTGCCCGATATTATGGAGGATAACGATTTGACCAAGAGACAGGCACGAGCATTGCTCAAGGAATTCACCAAGAACATTACCTTTTACAAAGTTGAGGATATTCCTCAAAAGCATATCAATAAGGCTCAGAAAATTGTAAAGGATATAGACCCCGACGACTACCCTTTCGTAGCGCTTCACTTAGAACAAGGACACAAAATATGGACTTGTGATAATGTGCTTTCCAAGGGTCTAAAGGAAAAAGGCTACGATATTTGCATAAGTACCCAAGAGCTTAAAAAACGAACCTACAAGAAACAAAAATAGCCCTTTTGAGGGCTTTTCTTATGCCTTGTAATGACTGTTGATAGGCATTAATATTCGTTTTTGGATAATTGAAGCGTATTTTTACCAATTGCAATATATTGAATATCAATATATAAAGAAATAATTTTATTTTTTCTGGAAAAATATTTTGTAGTTCGGAAAATAGTTGTACCTTTGTATCGCTAAATCAAGGGCAACACTTGTTTAAAGTTGCGACTAAATATTTAATAATATATCCGTGAAGGTGTAGTATAGTAGTAATGCTATACAGCAATGTGCGTAAGCCCTTGATTTAGCAACACCCACTCACGGATTTTTTGTACTTATATGCTAAATCAAGGACAAACAACCACAGGCACGAATAACAGTAATGCCTGCAACACTTCTCACAACTCCTACTGCTTTGATGTGGAAGCAGTAAATGCTTTCTTTTCTAAGGAAATCCGTACTAAGGCATTCGCCAAAAGGCTACGAAAACTCAATTACGAAATAGCCCTTATCCTACTGAAATACCCAGAGGAAATTTACGAAGAGTTAGAAGAAACACTTTCTAACCTTAATACCTTCGCGGAAGTCATTGACCCTTATTTAACCTTAGAAAATTAGTAGCTATGAAAGAAGTATTTATCAGTTCATCGGAAATTGCCCAGCTAAGAGAGAAAAACGAATTAGACCATTCTAACGAACAGGTATGTATTCACGAATTTCTTTTTTCTCCTCTTGAGGACGGACACCAAAGAGCATTAAACGAATTGTTTAATTTCTACTGCCAAAATCATTTTTTTCTATCAGAATTTGGTATAGATAGCGACCAAATTTTTGAAACCTATCATCTTTTTTCCCTCCTATGCCAAAATAGGGAGCTCCTCATAGAAATAGCCACCAACAAGGGTATTTTGAAAGAAGTAATTAATTCCTGTTCAACTAATCAAAAATTGTAAAGCTATGGAATTTATAACAAAGTATTATTTAGGTGAGAATGTATATTTCATCTACAAAGGGAAAATCACTACTTGTACAATCCAAGGAATAAAGATAAAGGAGGAATATGAAAGCGAACCCCTGCTAAGAAGGCATCCAGAACTTGCGTCTGTAAAGAAAAAGATTACCTACACGGTTTCCGCAAGTCTCGGAGAGTACATAGGACTGAAAGAAGGCACTACCCTTGTGAGCTTGGAGGAAAACGAACTCTTCCCCAGCAAAGAAGCGATTGTCGAACACTTTACCCAACAATTATGAGAACAAAGATATTTTACCACTTAGACATAGCTGGAGAGCTACGATATACGAAACTCGTTATTACCTCTGAGGTGCTTAATCCCTATTTCACTAACCCTAAATTGTAAAGCTATGGACTTGAGAACATTATATTTTGTAGGACAACGTGTGTTTTTTGCACAATTGGGAGTAATAGAAGAAGTTGAGATAAAGGAAATATACCTCACAGTATCTGATCGAGGAGGAATAGATCATTTTGAAACCCGTTATTTGGTTAGAGATAAGTATTTTGCAGCCTTTAATGTTGATGAAAAAGAGCTTTTTTCCTCCAAGGAAGATCTTCTAAACGCCTTAGCTGGTGATGAATTTGCTGTTGTACCTTTAAAAAACTAAAATCATGAGAACAAAGATATTTTACCACTTAGATACGGCTGGAGAACTACGATATACCGAAACACGTTATTATATTTTCGGTTGGTGTTTTTATTCCTTTTTCTCACTTGTGGGATAGTATAAAAATTGTACCTTTGCAATAAGGAAACCTAAGACTTTCCGAAAGCCATAAATACAGGTTGTAACAATGATGTTACAACCTTTTTTATGTCCTATAAAAGCGAAAATTTTCGTTTTTGAGCCTTTTTATAATTAACATTCATTAAATATTTTATAACAAATAACTTTTTCGCTCCTCTACGAAAAAATCGTATTTTGAGGGAAAACGGTACAAAAAACAGCTGGCGGTACAAAAATTAGAGGGTAGCGGTACAAAAATTTTTCGTGTTTTTTGGTTTGTATCGGCGTTTGTACAGAGTATAAATAATTTATTTTCAATTATATAAAACACAAAAAAGCCTAACGGTACAAACGATACAAAAAAATACCCACTCTGGAGAGCTCACACACACAAACACGCACACATGCACACTTTAAATGTTAAAATTAACTTTTCTGTTAATCAGCTTAAAAATCAAACTTTGCCCCCTTAATTGTATCATCTGCAATTAGGTTTCTGGTGGTGTAGGCTTCGGTTTGTTTTATATCATAGTGGCGTGCCTGGTCTCGAACTTTTATCGAGGGAATACCACTATTGAGCAAATCCATTATACCTGTATCCTTGAGAGAATAAAACTGAAACTTACTGTCAAACTTGTATTTCTTACGGTACTTTATCCAAGTATCTGAAATCTTCTTAGGATTAAGCTGTATCTTACCAGGTTTAAAGTCCTTGCCAAAAAGGTAATCACTATTATTGGCTGTTACCAAGTGTTGCGCCAGGATAGGTAGGAATACGTCCGGAATAGTTACACTATCAGTTTTGCGGTTTTTGGTAATTGAGCCGTCCAATATAATACGGCTTTCAGAAAGGCGTACATCACTGACTTTTAATTTCGTTAGTTCGGTACGACGTATAAGGCAAAAGTAAGTCAGCATACAACAGGTAAAGAAATGAAAATCTTTATCTCTTAGCTCCTTAATACATTTCTTTACTTCTGCTGTGAGGGGCTCACGCTTCTTTTGTACTTTTGGCTTTGATTTTATGCCCTCTGCTGGGTTTTGCTTGGCATATCCTTTGAGCTTTGCCCACTCAAAAAAGCCCTTCATATAGGCGAGGTAGTTATTATAGGTTCGTGGGCTATTTCTCTTATCGTAATAGATATAATCAAGGAAATTATTTACAAATAGGAAATCTATATTTAGGACGAACTTTATATCTAAATGTTTTTCCTTTATATAGGCACTGATATTACTAAAAAAAGACTTCCACGAGCGCAAAGTGTCAGGGCGCTTTATGCCGTCCTTTACTTCTTTTTCTAACTGCTTGAGGAATAAAGAAAAACTATCTTCTAAAGACTTATATTGGTTGCTTGGATTTTCATAGAAAGGCGACCAACCAGTCTCTAACTTCTGATTAATAGCCTGCACCATCTTTTTAGCGTATTTCTCCCGCTCTCGTTGCGACTTCATCGAGGGCACTCGCTTTTTAAATCTTTCTAATTTTTCAGTAAGGGGATTTTTGGCATAATACTCGATATACCACACTTTGTTAGCTCTTAGTTCTGCGGGCTTATAATCCACAAAAACTATTCTCTTAGAAGTACTTTTGTTTCTGTTGTCCATTTTTTTATATGCCCAACTCCCACAAAGAAGCGGAACATATTTGGAACTTAATTTTAAAGAATTTAAGCGTAATTAATTGGAGAACAATTAATTACGCTTATTTAGTAGCGGGAACTGGACTCGAACCAGTGACCTTCGGGTTATGAGCCCGACGAGCTACCTACTGCTCTATCCCGCGATTTACAGGTGCAAAGGTACAACCTTTTTTTTAATTACCAAAATAAAAAATCATTTTTATTTCATTTTTTATAACTATCTAAAAAACAGAGCATTGCCAAAGAAAAATTCTTTAGCAATGCTATTATATCAGTTCAAAAACCTTACTCTACTGTTACTGATTTGGCCAAATTACGTGGCTGATCTACATTGCAGCCTCGCATAGTAGCTATATGGTAAGAGAGTAATTGCAAAGGAATTACACTAAGTATAGGAGAAAATACTTCATCTACCTCTGGAATCTCTAATACATGATCCGCCAAGCTACTCATCTGACAATCATGTTCGGTTACTACTGCTATGATTTTCCCTTTGCGAGCTTTTATCTCTTGCGCGTTGGAAACCACTTTTTCATAATGCCCTTTGGAGGGAGCTAAGAAGACCACTGGCATATTCTCATCTATTAGAGCAATAGGTCCATGCTTCATCTCAGCTGCTGGATACCCCTCGGCATGTATATAGGAAATTTCCTTGAGTTTTAAAGCTCCTTCTAAGGCTACAGGATAGTTATATCCACGACCTAAGTAAATACAATTAGAGACATCCTTATAAGCATGTGCTATCTCTATAACCTTATCTTTGTTCATCTCTAAGGTCTTGGCTACCAGATCAGGAATATGAGCCAATTCCTTACAAAGTCTCCTATAGGTATCATGATCTATAGTCCCCTTCTTATGACCTAAGTGCAAAGCCAAGAGTGTTAGTACAGTAAGTTGGGTAGTGAAAGCCTTGGTAGAAGCTACCCCTATTTCTGGTCCTGCATGAGTATAAGTACCCGAGTCTGTGAGGCGTGCTATAGAAGAGCCTACTACATTACATATCCCATAAATAAAAGCTCCTCGCTCTTTGGCTAATTTTAGTGCGGCTAAGGTATCTGCTGTTTCTCCTGATTGAGAGATTGCAATGACTATATCAGAAGCGTTGATTACTGGATTACGGTAGCGGAACTCAGAGGCGTATTCTACCTCTACAGGAATACGAGTAAGTTCCTCAAAAAGGTACTCCCCTACTAAGCCCGCATGCCATGAAGTACCACAAGCAGCGATAATAATACGATCTGCACTGAGGAATTGTTTCAGATTGTTATTAATCCCTGATATCTTGGTAGTGCCATCTTCCAAAAGACGTCCACGCATAGTATCCTGAATAGAGAGGGGTTGCTCAAAGATTTCTTTGAGCATAAAGTGCTCATAACCACCTTTTTCTATCGCATCAATACTAATTTTTAGTTCTTGTATAGTAGGGTCTACTTCCTCATTATTGTGTATCTTACGTACTTGTAGTTCCTTGTTAAGCTCAATAGTTGCCATTTCTCCATCTTCAAGATAGAGGGCATTCTGAGTATATTCTATAAAAGGAGAAGCATCAGAAGCTATATAGAATTCATTCTCTCCTATTCCTATTACTAAAGGACTTCCCAAGCGCGCTACTACCATTTTAGAAGGATTGTCTTCCTCCATAACCGCAATAGCATAAGCACCAATAACTTCATTAAGAGCATAGCGTACTGCTTCTTCTAAAGGGAGTTGTTTCTTATTCTTAATGTATTCTATGAAATTGATAAGAACCTCAGTATCAGTATCAGAATGAAACACATATCCTTCTTGTTGAAGGCGTTGCTTGATGCTCTGATAGTTCTCAATGATTCCATTATGTACTATAGCTAATTTTCCTGAGTTGGATAGGTGTGGGTGAGAGTTTTTATCATTAGGCACTCCATGTGTTGCCCAGCGGGTATGTCCCATACCAAAAGTAGCTGTAGGGATAACATCCTTAGCTGCTTTTTCTTCCAAGTCAGATACCTTTCCTTTGGTCTTTTCACTAACAAATTTCTCGGCATTGACAATAAAACCAGCACTATCATAGCCTCTATATTCCAAGCGCTTTAACCCATTGATAATAATGGGGTATGCTTCTTTATTTCCTATATATCCTACAATTCCACACATATTTATATGTTATTAATTGGTTACAAAATTCGATGCAAAAGTACATCTTTTATTTTAAAAAACAAATATATTAATTAACACTTATTTTGATTAATGAATAAAAGTAAATAAGCAAAAAACGCCTTTCCCTATTCACTTTTCATTTTCTCTGCATATACGGCATAATATCTGGGAACAAAGTACCTAAGCAAAGGGCGAAAACCTAACTTGCCTACGGGGTGTGTCCATTTCTCACGATACTGGATTTGCCAACCTGCTTTTTCTAAGAGCATATCTAACTGCCAATCCTCAAATTCATGGTAATGGCAATCCCTTGGGTCTTTGTTATTTCGGTAAGCAGAAGCAAACCATAAGCGTAAAGGTACTGTTACAAGAAGTTTCTTTGCTGGAAGCTGTTGTAATACCCCAAAGGGATTCACCAAGTGTTCCAATATCTCCAAAGCAGTTACCATTTCTCCTTCATAACTACTTAGCTTCTCTGGAAAGAGATCTAAATCCTCCCCCTGAGTATTGGTTACCGTATAGCCTTCTTTTTCCATAACCTCAGAGAAAGGGTTGTGTACCCCTAAATCCAATATGGAAGTACCTTTGGGTGCAAATCGTTGTAAGATAGCCAAGGTCTTTCTATAACGTTTTTCAGGATAGATACGATACATCTGATTCATCTTTACACTACTTTTAAAAAGGCATAACTATAAGAGAAACGACCACTCTCAGGCACAGAAAGCAGCAAGGTATCTCCTTTTTGGAGCTTTCCTGAGTAAAGGAGTTCCTCCAACATCAGATAAGGCGAAGCGCTCCCTACATTACCCACCTTGGAAAGATTCAAAAACCAACGCTCTAGGGGAATATCTATTCCCACCTTCTTAAGCTCTTCGTATAAGCGGTCTTTGAAATAAAGGGAAGAGATATGAGGAAGGAAATAAGTAATCTCATCGGGAGAGAGGGCATGTTTCATAAGTGCTGCCTGCATACTCTCCGCTCCTTTTACCAATATATTCTCATTGAGCAACCTTACATCTTGCTTAATAGAAAAGATAGAGTGCTCCAACCACTGCTCAGGACTATAATCACTCCAAGCCTTAAGAGAGCCATCAGATTGTTTTTCACCTCCCGCATACATACAAGCCTCCAACTGATGGGCATACGAATGCGCATCCATCCAAAGTATTTGTAAGGAATGGTTTGTAGGATGTGGTTTGGCTTCCAAACGTAAAGCTCCTGCTCCATCAGAGAGCATAAATCGCAAAAAATCTTTCTTAAAAGCTAAAATAGGTTGTTCCTCCAAAAGGATAAGTGATTGTATTTCATTCTCATACTTATTGGCTCGCAGCCAAGAGGAAACTCTCTCGGAGCCTGAACAAACTGCATTAGTACTATTACCTGACTTTACGGAGAGATAGGCAAACTTTAAGGCATTCATACCTGAGTTACACACTCCCGCAGATGAATTAAGCTCCACCACACCACTCCCTTTCAGCAAACCATGTACCATAGCAGCATGTGAGGGCAACAAGCAATCAGGAGTAGAAGTACCACAAGAGAGTACCTGTATATCTCTTGCCTCAAAGTCGCTGTCAAATAGTCCTTCTATCGCTAAGCAAGTAAGGGAGGTATTAGTATGAGTAGGATTCCCCTGTATATCAAGCGCATAGTAACGTGTAGTTATTCCATTGTTTCTCAATACAATACGTCTTGCTTTAGAGGCTGTTTCATTAATTTCTCCTAGAAATGCTTCCATCTGATCATTGTTAATGGGAGCATTAGGGAGATATTTGCTTGCCTTGGTGATATATACAGGATTCATTGGTTTTTTAAGTGATTTGACAAAAATATATTTAGGGTCTGCAAAGATACAATTTTTCTTTTAATTAGCTATACAGTTTTTTAAAGTTGTCATCATGGAAAGTGCCTGCTGGTAGCCATATTCAAACGCCGTATCTATCTGTTTGGTATCCAGGACGCCTATATTGCTCAATTCTTGTAAGAAGACAAAATCACATTTCTTAAACTTTTTCTCATAGGAACCATCCATAATCACATTATAAATACGTTGGAAGAACTTAATAGGATTACTCAATTCTTTCTCATCAACTGTTTCCAATGGGTTTATAAAACTACCTATGAGTATATCACACTTTCCCCTAAGAGGCTCTATCGGGAAATTATTCAGCAAACCGCCATCACAATAGACTCCCTCCTCTATTTTTATGAGGGAGAAATAAGGAGGTAGAGCCGAAGATGCTATCATAGGGGCAATCAAGTCTCCTTTAGAAAAATAAGTTATCTTCCCACTGAGCAAATTAGTAGCGGTCACATATAAGGGAATAGAGAGCTCCTCAAAAGTTGTACAAGAGAGGTATTTCTCGAACAAGGCAGGATATTTGTTGCTATTTATAAGCCCCATTTTCCCAAGGGAAAAGATAGAAAACTTAAACAGAGGCGTTTGTTTGAAGAAGTCTATGAGTTGCTCTGGGGTCTTCCCAGAGGCATAGAGCGCTCCCACCAAAGCTCCTCCACTAGTGCCTGAAATCACCGCAGGGTGAAGGTCGTGTTCTTCTAATGCCTTAAGCACTCCTGCATGTGCTAAGGCTCGTACGCCTCCTCCTGAGAGTACAAGTCCGAAAGTTTTCATAGGCAATAGGTTATTATAATAGGTTGATATGATGTTGCTCACATAGGGAGAGTATCTCCTCTGTCCAGATAGAAGCTTGTACCTCACCTATATGTGCTTTTTGGAGAAAAAACATACAGATACGGGACTGACCAATC
Organism: uncultured Capnocytophaga sp.; assembly: GCF_938029845.1. GTDB lineage: Bacteria > Bacteroidota > Bacteroidia > Flavobacteriales > Flavobacteriaceae > Capnocytophaga. Next base: position 25,973 of record NZ_CALHGG010000155.1, on the reverse strand, counting down.
CCACCACCTATGGTAAGAGGCAAGTCTCCCTGAAGAAGCATTTGGTGATAGTCCAAGTGCTTACGCTCCTCTAAGTTGGCTACTTTAAGCTGGTGCATAAGAGAGACTTCATCTACACGAATACCCATGGAGGAAAGTTCTAAAGCACTCTCCAAGACAGGATTCCAAAGAATAAGATCTCCATTGAGCTGCCAATCATCATAGTCAGGGGCACGGCCATCATGTTTTTCACCAGAGAGAAGTGCTCCTCCTATTTGCATAATGAAGATGGCTCCTTTCTCCTTAGCAAAACGTTGTTCACGCTGGCTAGGAGACAAGTTGGGATATTTATGCTCAAGTTCTTGGGAGGTGATAAAGGTGATTTCCTTAGGCAAAAAAGGAGTCAGTAATGGATATTCTAGGGTGATGACCGCTTCAGTAGCCAAAAACACCTTGTATATCTTCCTGACAGTTTCCTCCAAATAGGCTAGAGTACGTTGTTCCTTAGTAATAATTTTCTCCCAATCCCACTGATCCACATAGATAGAATGGGTATTGTCCAAGGTTTCATCACGGCGGATCGCATTCATATCGGTATAGATGCCCTCCCCTACACCGATCGCATAGCGCTTGAGTGCCAAGCGCTTCCATTTGGCTAAGGAATGTACTATTTCTATGGTGTCCTCTGGTGCATCTTTCATTTGGAAAGAAACAGGGCGTTCTACCCCATTGAGGTTGTCATTGAGACCTGTGGAATTTTTCACAAATAGAGGTGCCGATATACGAGAAAGATTCAGAGCCTTAGACAGTTCCGTTTCAAAGAAGTCTTTGATACGCTTAATGGCTCTTTCGGTATCCATGATACCATATTTGGGATCGTACCCTTGGGGAATTTTGCATGTTGACATAAGTGGGTTATATTAAGTTTTCAATAAAGTCAATATTCATCTTGGCTGAAAGAGCGGCAGCTTGAGTGACAAAGGTATCATAAGAAATCGTATCTCCCTCACCCGCATTGTCCGATACAGCACGAAGAATCAGAAAAGGGGTGCCTAACAGATAACAAGTTTGAGCAATAGCTGCTGCTTCCATCTCCACAGCTACCGCCTTGGGAAAATGGGTTTCTATCCATTGTCTCTTCTGAGGATCACTAATAAAGACATCTCCACTAACAATGGGGGCGCAATGGAGTTGGTTGGTATAACGTGCTACTGAAGCTTTGGCTTTGTCAAACCATTGCTCCGAAGGCAGATAGCTAGGAGGCATCTGTGCTTGCTGACCTAAAGCATAGCCAAAGGCCGTTACATCTACATCATAATAGGTCACCTCCGTGGCCAGTACCATATCAAACACTTTGCTGTGTTGTAAGCCTCCTGCGGTACCCGTATTGATAATTAGGTCTGGAGCAAAATGGTTAATAAGCAAGACTGTACCTACGGCAGCACTCACCTTTCCTATACCTGAGAGGAGTACCACCACTTGGTGGGCACCTATTTGTCCCTCATAGAAAGCATAACGTTGCAAATGGGTAGGGGCTGGATTGCCTAAATATTCTCTAAGGAGCTGTATTTCACTCTCCATAGCTCCAATGATTCCAATTTTCATAGTTTTGAGTTTTTAATTTTGAGTTCTGAGTTAGGATTCTTCACTTTTCACTGTTTTCTTCTCATTCCTTACGCCTACGGTTCCTCCACTTACAGCAAACTCCATAGCTTGCTTGGCAGTGAAGCCTTCAGCAGGTTTTATCTGATCCTTGTGCACGACGATCACCCAACCTGATATAGCATAAGAATGGGGCAAGTAGACACTGACCATATCCGAAAAGGAGGCAAAGGACATATCTTCTTGGGTCAAGAAACCTATACGCCATAGCTCTGGGGACTCCTGTACGCGCACCCATACAGGGTGGGAGAACTTTTGCTTATCTCCCACGAAGGAACCTATCACATCACGTATAGTCTTGTAAATAAACTTGATCCCAGGGGTGTGTTCCAATATATAGTTCAACCCCTCTACCACAAATTTCCCTATAAGGAAACGACTCCCAATATACCCTATCAGGGTCGTACCCACCAAGATAATTCCAAAAACCAACCCTGGGAAGCGCTCCGAGATATGAGGAATCAAGTTATCCACACTATAAAAGATAGACCAAAGAATCCAAATGGTGGTACTCAAGGGGCCTATGATAACCACCCCTTGTAAGAAATATTTTAGTAATGGGCGTATATAGTTATTCATTTTTTACTTTTCATTTTTCTCTTCATCCTCGTCTTCGTCTTCTCCAAGTACATCTATATGAGGTTCTATAAGAGTTTTCTTATTGGCAATGCTCTTCTCCAAGGCAATGAGCAAGGAAGGGAGCAAAATCAAGTTGCTAGACATGGCAAAGAACAAGGTGGTAGATATCAGTCCTCCCAAAGCCTTAGTCCCTCCAAAGCTAGATAAGGTAAAGATAGAAAACCCAAAGAGTAGCACTACCGAGGTATAAAACATACTAATACCCGTCTCCCGCAAAGCTGCATAAACCGAACGCTTTACTTTCCACTGATTAGCCATCAGTTCTTGACGATATTTGGCTAAAAAGTGAATAGTGTCATCAATAGAAATACCGAAGGCAATCCCAAAGACCAATATAGTGGAGGGCTTGAGCGGGATACCCGCATACCCCATCACCCCTGCAGTGATAGCCAAAGGCAACAAATTGGGTATCAGTGAAATAATCACCATTTTGAAAGAACGAAACATATAGAACATCATCACTGCTATAATTGCTATGGTCAGCAGCAACGACTGTATGAGATTACCCACCAAATAATCCGTTCCCTTAGTGAACATATAGGCCTTACCTGTGAGACTCACTTTGTACTGGTCAGTAGGAAAAAGTTTGTCGGTTTGTTTGGCAATAGCCTCTTCTATATGGTGCATCTTCTCCGTACCTATGTCCTTCATAAAAACGGTAATACGGGCTATTTGACCGGTGCTATCCACTATACTACGCAACATATCGGCTTTCCCGTCCGAATTTTTTACATAAGAGAGTACAAAAGTACGTTCCTGAGCCGTAGGTAGATCAAAATATTCAGCTTTTCCATTATAAAAAGCCTGTCGGGCATACTTAACGAGTCTTACCACCGATATGGGTTGGGATATTTCGGGTATATCGGCCAAATATTCCTCCAACTTGGCCATACTCTGTAAGGTAGCAGGACGCATCACTCCGTTTTTCTTACCTGTATTAATGGTAATTTCCAAAGGCATAATTCCTCCAAACTTCTTTTCAAAGTAGAGGATATCGTCATAGAACTTCTCTCCCTTAGGCATATCCTCTATCACACTGCCTGAGATATGGATTCGGTAAATCCCTATGATACTAGCCACCAAAAGGGCTACGGCTACCGAGAAGGTAGCAAAACGATGTTTTTTGACAATACACTCAATCCCCTCTAGGAGTCCTCCTATCCACTGCTTGCTCAAGTGCTTGAGATGACGAGGCTTAGGAGAAGGCATAAAGCTATATATGATAGGAATCAAACAAAGAGAAATCACATATAAGCACATGATGCTGATTGAGGAGACAATCCCAAACTCCTTGAGAATACTACTCTCAGTGATGATAAAGGTGGCAAAGCCCGCCGCAGTGGTTAGGTTAGTCAGTAGGGTAACATTGCCCACCTTGGTAATAACCCGCTGGAGTGCCATAGCCTTATAACCATGCTTTTGTATTTCCTGTTGGTAACGGTTAATAAGGAATACGCAATTAGGCACCCCAATGACAATCACCAATGGAGGAATGACTGCCGTGAGTATAGTAATCTCATAACGGAATAGCCCTAAAAAGCCAAAAGCCCACATCACTCCAATAAGTACTGTACACATGGAAATCAGCATAGCCCTGAAGGAACGGAAGAAAAAGAGCAACACTAAGCAGGTAGCCAACAGTGCTCCAACGATAAAAAAGCCTATTTCCCCTGTGATAATTTCAGTACTAAGTGTTCGTATATAGGGCATTCCCGATACATGTATAGGTACTCCTAAGTCGGTTTGACATTGCTCTATCAGTGGCTTTAAATCCTTAAGAATAAAATCTTTGCGTATAGCTGTGTTGACAATATCTTTGCGCAAGGAAACCGCCATACGCAGGGTAGTATGTTCCTTGTTATAGAGCAGTCCCTCATACACAGGCGTTTGGTTAAACAGTTTAGGAAAAATACTGTCTAATTCCCCTTGTGTGGCTACCTCCTCTGGAAAGAAGTTACGTGTAGCAAAGCGCTCATGGAGGGTATCCTTGTACAACTCCTTAATGGTATTTAGGGAGAGAACTCCCTCCACCTGTGGAAACTTTTGCAAATCTCTTGCCAGCATGTTCCAGCGGTTAAAGCCACCTGCCTTGGTGATTTTATCAGCTTCTACCCCTATAACCACAAGGTTGCCCTCTTCGCCAAATAGGCTCAAAAACTTATCATACTCCTTGCTGATAGGACTGTCCTTAGGAAGCATATTAGCCTCAGAATAGGTCATACGGATATACTTCCATTGCATGGCCAAGAGTACTGTAATCCCTAAGAAAACACCTAAAAATATATAACGATTGCGCAGCACCATGCGCGCTACAAATACCCAGAAATTATTTAATAACTTTCTCACTTTCTTTTCTTTCAGTTATAGGCTTAACTCGCTGCAAAGATACACATTTTCAGTTTTACACTTTCTTTTTTTGTTTTATATTTTGCATTGTTGTAAAAAATAGTAATTTTGCACTCCGATTTTATAAACTTTTACACAATGAAAAAAATATTGCTTTTTGTAGCCCTTTTCTGTGGGATAGCCTCTTATGCTCAGGACTATACCCAACATAACAAAGGTAAAATCTTCGTCTTCTGGGGAGGAAATCGCGGGTATTATACGAACTCCGACATTACCTTCCGAGGTGATGATTACAACTTCACCCTCTCCGATGTGGAGGCTGTGGATAAGCCCAAAGGTTGGCATATTGACTATATCAACCCCCTTAGAATGACTATCCCTCAGACCAACTTCCGCTTGGGGTACTACTTAGGAGAGAACTGGACGCTATCGGCTGGAGTAGACCATATGAAATATGTAATGGTACAAGACCAAACTGTTCCGATAGAGGGTTATGTAAGTGCAGGTACTTCCCATGACAAGGTCTATCATAATGAAAGTAAAAAACTTACTGAGGATTTCCTTACCTTCGAGCATACCGATGGACTCAACTATGTACTAGTGGAAGGTGCCCGTATAGATGACATCTCCTCCCTCTTTGGAATCCGCAACACTGATATATTCCAAGTAAACCTTACCGAAGGTGCTGGATTCGGAGTGGTATATCCTAAGACTAATACCAAGATACTCAATCGTGAGCGCTATGATGAATTTCATGTAGCAGGAGTGGGTATGCATGCCAAAGCAGGCTTACACCTATTCCTATTCAAACACTTTATGCTAGTGGGAGAACTTCGTGGAGGTTACCTCAATATGCACGATGTGCGCACTACCCTAAGCAAGAGTGATAGAGCCCATCATGATTTCTTCTTCTTTGAGACTATGCTTTCAGTAGGTTGGATTTTCCGTCTATAATTTTGCATATTAATTAGAAAAGTATTACTTTTGCCCCGATAATATAAATCATTTACTTATGAAAAAAATGTTTTTAAGTATAGCAATGGCTTTGGTATCTTTGGGAGCCTTTGCGCAGACTTACAAAAATGAGGTTAAGCTCAACATTCTCAATGTAATAGTACGTCCTTCTATAGAATTAGGATACGAGTATTACTTAGATGACAATCAGTCCGTAGATGCAGAACTTATGTTCTTGGACAAATTCTCTTATTGGCCTAAAAGAAGTAACAAATTCTCTGCTACCAGCTTCAAAGTAGGATATAACTATTACTTTGACTCTTCTGATGCGGTAGGTTTTTACATTAATCCTTTCCTAAAAACACGTTTCGGTAAATTTACTGAAGAAAAAGATGGTGTAGATGTAGAAACCAAATTGAATGCTTTCATCATCGGGGTAGGTGTAGGTTACACTTGGGTATTCAACAGCAAGTTTGTAGTAGCTCCTTATGCAAATATTGGACGTAACTTCAGCAAACCTGTTAATGAAAGATTCTGGGCAGTAGAACCTAATGCTGGAGTTCGCTTAGGTTTCCGTTTTTAATCATTCATAGTTTTATTTTTTCATAATTAAATAAGCTATGACCCTGTGGGGTCATAGCTTATTTAATTATATTAACCTCTTAACTTAATACTTACATTCTTTCGGGTACTTCTATTCCCAATAGGTCAAAGCCTGTAGCTATGACTTCTCCTACCTTGCGGGAGAGGTGAATTCTTAGGGAACGCTTTACAGGATCTTCTTCCCCAAGTATGGATACATTCTGGTAGAAAGAGTTGAATTCCTTAACCAATTCATATACATAATTGGCTATAAGAGCAGGGCTATAAGTATCAGCCGCCTGCTGTACTACACTGGCAAAAAGAGACAGTTGCTTGATAAGCTCTCTTTCCTTAGGATGTAAATCTCCTGAGGTAGGTAACGTAGGTAGCTCACCTGCTTTACGCAATATAGATTGAATACGAGCATAGGTATATTGGATAAAAGGCCCTGTATTTCCTTGGAAGTCAATAGATTCTTGTGGATTGAAAGCTATTTTCTTCTTAGGATCTACCTTGAGAATATAGTACTTAAGAGCACCTAAACCTATAACTCTATAAAGTTGTTGTTTCTGCTGTTGAGTATAACCATCCAGTTTGCCTAATTCTTGGGAGAGTTCCTCGGCTACTTGTACCATTTCCTCGATGAGATCATCCGCATCTACCACAGTACCTTCACGACTCTTCATCTTTCCATTAGGTAGCTCCACCATACCATAGCTTAGGTGATAGAGGTTTTTAGCCCATGCAAACCCTAACTTCTGCAGAATGAGGAAAAGCACCTTGAAGTGGTAATCCTGTTCGTTACCTACGGTATAGATCATTCCCTCCACCTTAGGAAAGTCCTCCTCTATACGCTTGATTGCCGTACCAAAATCTTGGGTGATGTACACCGAAGTGCCATCAGAACGGAGTACGAGCTTTTCGTCCAAGCCATCCGCAGTAAGATCTATCCATACAGAGCCATCCTCCTTGCGATAGAATACACCTTGCTCCAGCCCTCGTTGTACGATATCCTTGCCCAAGAGGTAGGTCTCACTCTCATAATAGTTGCGGTCAAAGCTCACTCCTAAGTTGCGGTAAGTTACCTCAAAGCCATCATACACCCATTGGTTCATCTGTTTCCAAAGTGCCAAGGTAGCCGCATCCCCTTGTTCCCATAAGCGGAGCATCTCTTGTGCCTTGACAAAGATAGGCGCCTCACGCTCTGCGACTTCCTTTGTCTTTCCTTGGGCAGTAAGCTGAGTGATTTCCTCCTTATAAGCCTTGTCAAAAAGTACATAATACTTCCCAACTAGTTTATCGCCTTTTAACCCTGTACTTTCTGGGGTTTCTCCCTTACCAAAGAGTTGCCAAGCAATCATAGATTTACAGATATGAATACCACGGTCATTGATTATCTGAGTTTTATACACTCGCTTACCTGTTGCTTCCAATATCTTGGCCATAGAAAAGCCCAATAGGTTGTTACGGATATGCCCCAAGTGTAAGGGTTTGTTGGTATTCGGTGAAGAATATTCCACAATCATCGCTGGTGATTCCGCTGTAATAGGGGTTGTACCATAGCGCTCTTGAGCCACTATTTCTCCAAAGAAAGAAAGGAAGTAACTATCGGCAATGGTAAGGTTCAAGAAGCCCTTTACCACATTATAGGCAGTAACTTCTGCTACATGCTCAGTAAGATAAGCTCCTAAGACTTCTCCTATTTGTTCAGGTTTTGCCTTGATGAGTTTAAGTAAAGGAAAAAGCACAATTGTATAATCTCCCTCAAACTCCTTACGAGTAAGCTGGATTTCTATATTTTCTATTTGTTGGCCATAGTGCTGAGCTATTGCCTTTTTTGTATTTTCTAAAAGAATTTCCTGTAATGACATGATATACATGATTTTAAAGAGAACAAAGATACAAACTTATCTCTTGATAATTAAGTCGCAAAGGTAAGAATAATTTGCCAATTTGCCAATGAGTTCATTGGCAAATTGGCAAATCTTCTCATCAATTAATTACCAAATAACTCTTTAACGCCTCCACATAGCTCTCGAAAGCAAGCAATCCCTTATGGGTAAGGGTAATTTCGGTATTGGGATAGTTATCCTTGAAGGACTTGGTAACCGAGATATAGCCTGCGGTTTCCAACTTTTGTATTTGTACCGAAATATTCCCCGATGTAGCTTTGGTAGCCTGCTTTATCCGAGCAAAATCAGCCTTTTCCTCTGCTATAAGCAAAGAGACTATGGCCAATCTGAGTTGGGAGTGCAATATGGGGTCTAAATCACTGAACATTTCTTTGTCTTTTGTAGTTGGTATAGAACTGAATCCCTGGAATAAGGAATAGTAAGCAGGCTAATATAGCACAAAGTAGTGGCAAGGCTATACCATAATGGAAGAACAACACACTATAAGTGAGTATGATCCCCAATATGGAAGTGACTATCCATAAGGAAACTCTTAGATGGAGGGCAACAGCCAAGGAGACAAACGAAAAGGGCAAATAAATCACCAGCATAGCAATCTCATAATTCTTCCAATTACTAAAAGGTAAGCAAAAACAAGAGATAGCACCTAAGCCAGCTACTAGCCAAAGCCAGTCAAGCGGATCAGTACTCTTTTGTTCTTTTCGGTTCTTCATGCCCTCTTTCATCTTGCTAAAGAATGAAATTAAAAATCCCAAGGGCATCAGTACACCCCAGCCTATCCAAGAATATTTTGGATAGTAATCCAAGGCAAGCATCACAAATTGTATGATTCCTGAAAGGGCAATCAATACACTCCAAAAAATAAGGAAGAAACCATTTTCTTCATACTTTTGCTTTCTTTGACGGATGATATCTTGAATGAGTCTCAAGCTATCGGCAGGTTGTAGTTCCATGATGATATAAATTATAAGGTTTGAAATACACCACAAAGATAAACAAGTTTATTTTATAAACCAAATATTTTCTAAATTATTTTTTATTGCTGATTGATATTTTTTGCAACAAATTGATTATTAATTACTTCCGTAGTTGCAAAAAAAAACACCAATAATGATACATCATTACTGGCGTTTGTTATTAGTCACTAGTCACTATCTATATGAGTTTGCGTCCATCATATTTGCTAGCCTTGATATTGGAGAGATCAAAGTGCTGGAAGCTCTTCATATAATTAATGATGCTTGTACCATTAGCATCGGCAAATTCAGTTTTTCCGTCGGACTTGAAGAAGGATTTTACACTACTAGCACCCAACAAGTGAGCAGCTGCCAAAATTCCTGATTCAGTAACGGTTATTCCCGCAAAGTTCTTCCCTGCAAAAGTGTTGATTTCATGCTGAAGCTTCCACTTATTATGTGCTAAACTAGCATAGAATACACTTTCTTGTAGAGCAGGGCTACTAAGAAATTCTGATTGGGAAACACCATAGAACTTCAAGGCGGACTTTCCAAACTGGTATTTGCCTACATGTCCGTATGGATTGGTAATAAAGTAGTTGTTACGGGACTCACGGTAACCCATTTTTTCTTTGAAGCCTATAAAATCATTTTGGTGATTCATAGGAGAGAGTTGAAAGGTGTTCTTAGCCACTTGGCTCACGCTCACCTCCTGTGGTGTTTTTACCCTTAGGCTGGCATGAAGATCTTTTTGAGTGCCTAAAGAGGGTGTCAAAAGAATTGCTATAATGGCAGATATTCCCATTGGAAAGAGAAAATCCTTCATTATAGAAAGGTACTTTTTCTTGTTTTTATGCATTTTCTGTTATTTCTTTAAGACTGACCTTTTTCTGCTAAAAACTGTTAGCGAAAGAGTGCTTAAAATTTCACAGGGCAAAAGTACGTTTTTTCAGTTATAAAGCAATATCTCTGATTAAAGTTTAGTTAATCCCTTAATTTTGTTTGGAAAAATCAATTTATTAATAAAAACAGCTAACTCCAAAAAGAAAATCCTTTTATTTCTTTAAGAGATAAAAGGTATTTTTAACTCTCTTACAATAGTTTTTAACACTCCATTATTGTCATTATCTTCCTCTGTTTGGTAGGTAGCTACCTGCTTTACTTCTTCTTGGGCATTCTTCATGGCATAACTATAAGTAGCTCTTCCAAGTAATTCTAAATCATTGAGATAGTCTCCAAAAGCCATAGTCTCATCGGGCGTAACTCCTAAAGATTCTTGCAGTGCTGCCACGGCTACTCCTTTATTTACCCCTGCATTGGTAATATCTATCCAATAAGCACCAGAGATAGTTACCTTAAGTCCTTCTTGTGAAAATGAGGCAAAAGCAGGGAAAGAACGCTCTCGCGCCCCCATAGGGTCAAGGAGAGTGATTTGAAAGATATCATCCTCAATCTCAGAAAGGTCAGTGACCTTCACTACTGTATGGTGGTATATACGCACCTGCTCCTCGGCATAGGGAGTAGTGGGAAACAGATAAGTGCCCTTCTTACCACAAAGACCTATGGCCATACCTGTAAACTCCTTATAACGCTCCAAGACCTGCCGAATATAGTAGGGGGCTATAGCATTCTGATAAACCTCCTTACCATTTACATTGACAAAGGCACCATTCTCGGAAATAAAAGCCATACGATCCTTAACGGGTGAGAAGAACTGTAACAAACTAAGATATTGGCGCCCACTAGCTGCACAAAAATAGATACCTCGCTGCTGAAGCTGTTCAAATACAGACATAAAATCCTTGGGCAACTCGTGACGACTGTTCAGGAGTGTCCCATCCATATCGGAAATAATGAGTTTTATCATTCTTTGTTGAGATTAAGTTCCTTTAGCACCTCGGTGGCTTTCTCCCATTGGTCTTGGAAAACGAAAACTTGTTGATCTCCTCCCAATGCGCCATAGCCTGCAATAATTGCCGAAGCCATAGGATCCTTAATAATAGGCGTAATCTCCACCTCCTGTAAGGCAGCAGTCAAGAGAGTTACCGTAGAGAGGTCGCCCTCAAATAGTTTTTTGAGTTCTGTCTTCATGTTCTAATGCTTGATAAGTTGGTTTTATTTTTTCTTGAAAGAGGTTATATATCTTATTGATTTTGGGTGCAATAGTAAAAATACAGTATCCCCTATCGGTGTTATTTTCATAATAGTTTATTAGGTAGTCCTCTTGTACGGGATAGAACTCACCTGCTGGTACAATGTCGGTTACTATGGGCATTGCAAATGTATGAGCTATCCGCTCCTTGCTTTGTAAGGCTGCTTGGTGCTGATTTTCATCAAGGTAGAAAATAGCTGAGCGGTATTGAGTCCCCTCATCCTCCCCTTGTCGGTTAAAGGTGGTAGGATCATGTGCTTGCCAGAAGATCTCCAATATATCCAAGTAAGAGAGCTGCTTAGGGTCATAGGTGATGCGTATAGCCTCTGCATGATCTGTATCTCCCTTGCATACCTCCTTATAGGAAGGCTCAGGCACACTCCCTCCAACAAAACCCACCTCCACCTGCTCCACTCCTATCAATCGCTTAAAAATAGCCTCCGTACACCAGAAGCATCCTCCTGCTATAATCGCTACTTCCATAAAATCTGTTCTTGAAGGCAAAAATACAAAATAAATGAATAGTGGACAATTAAAAGTGAATAATTTTTGCAAGACCTCTAAAGACAACACAAAAAAGAGACTGCCTTTCGGCAGCCTCATCATCTTCTTGGGTTATCTAATATTAGGATTGTTATTGACTTCATTTTCAGGGATTAGTAGGGTGATCTTAGGATCATTGTACTGGAAGGTCTCCCCATTGTATTGTATATGGTTATTACCACGGGTTACACTCCTTTTGTTACGCTTAAGCGAGAGATAACTCTTTCCTTCTCCCCACAGCTCTATACGGGTGTTGAGGTAGATATCATCCAGCAGGGCATCCTTGGAAAGAGCATCTACATAAGCAATATCCGCATCGGCAGTAAGTTCTGGATAGCGTAACTTAAGTAGTTTTTTATAGATGCGTTTAGCTTCTGATAGGTTATTATTTTTAGCCAATCCTTCGGCTGCTAAGAGGTAGAACTCATCCACACGCATATAGAGGTAGTCGGTAGTAACAACCATCTGCCCTTTGCGAGTACGGCCAGGGGCAAAGAACTTATTAACAGGGCGATGACGATTGTTGAGCGATGGATCTGGATCCACATCGTTGTCATCAAACTGTTTTTTGCGTAGGTCATTCGCTCTTATCTGCCCATAAAGTCGGTCATCTATCGCCTTGATCTCATCAGCATCGGCATAACCATAGGTGAAGACATCCACTTGTGACCACCAAGAGACCTCGGTGATGTTGTTCTCAGCCAAGATATCAAGTCCCCACATCCAACTGGGTGTATTTAGGTCATTAAAGCCTCCCCCTTGCTTGGTATCTGCGTCATAGTAAGTCTCCTTGCGGGTGGTAAGAGGGTAACCACTATTATTTACTATATCTAAAGCTAGGCGGGTCATCTCATCATTATTACCCATAGCTCCATATACATAGGCTAAGAGTCCTTCGGCTACATATTTGTCTATCATACCTTTATTGCTACGGGTAAAGCCGTTAAGGTCGGTTACTGCTTTGGTAAGGTCGCTCACGATAAGGGCATACACCTCGGATTGTCGTGCCTTACCTTTTCCTACCTTGTTAGCCTCGGTATAGAGCGGTATGGAAAGCGCATTAGGGTCATATTCGGTGGCAAAGAGCTGTAACAAATAGAAATAAGCGTATCCCCTAAGGGCGTGTGCTTGGGCTACAATATATCTCTCATCATTATTCTTAGGGGTACCTACCTGTGCCAAAAGGTTATTGACGGTGTAGATCACCTTATAGTAATAGCGCCAAGGGGTATAGTTCTCTGCGGCACTAAAGTCCTGAGTGGCTTGCAAGTTGGCGACATTGGAAAACCAACCGTAATAGGATTGAGAGAATGCCATATCGCCAGAGAGCATATCCATATAGATATCATAACTCTTCTGCCCGAAGTCTTCAGCACGGGGAAAGTCTTGTCCTGGGCGTGTATTGGCCGAACGTGGCTTGGCCAGCATCACATAGAGACCATTGAGCTTCTCCTGTGGCTCAGCTCCTGAGAGTGTTTCGGAAGGTTTGGTCTCCAAAAAATCCTTTTGACAGGCAGTAAGTGCCATACTCACTGCCAATAGTCCTATATATATCTTCTTTTTCATGGTTGTTGTTTTTAGAAATTAGCTCTTACTCCTAAGGTAAAGGTAGAAAGTGGTGCATATTGGTAACGATTGGAGCTTCCTACTTCTGAAGCGGTTGGGTTGAACCCTTTTCGGTGGGTAAGTATCCAAAGATTATCTCCTGAAAGGGTAAAAGTCAATGAGGAGAAACCTACACTCTCACATACTTCCTTGGGCAAATCATAGCCTAAGGTGATGTTATTCAAGGCCAAATAGTCGGATTTGGTCAAGAAACGTGTAGAGGTAGAGTTGACATTCTGCTCATTGGCACTAAAGCCTGAGGAGAGGCGAGGCACATCGGTCTGGTCGCCAGGGCGTTGCCAACGATTACGCACATCAGCATGCCACATATTGCCCCCTATCTTTCGGTTGGTCATCATATTGGCATAGATATTATCATAAGAGTAACCTCCTAATCCGTAGAGCCACTGGGTAGTAAAAGAGAAGCCTTTGTAAGCTGCCTTTAGGGTGATGGCTCCGCGTACATCGGGTATGGCTGATTTGCCTACAAACATCTGGGTAGCCTTGGTATAGGTTTCAGTGATAGTCTGTTGTACTGCCGCCCCAGGATTAGCAGCCTCAAACTCATACAAGGAAGTGATTTCTTCTCCGTTGTCATACTGTTGGTTGTTGTTGCGATCCTGATAGTACATAGTATATTGAGCAGCCCCTGTATTTGGATTTACCCCTCTATACTCACGCATATAGAAATCATAGATAGAGTGGTCTTTGGCACGTGCATATCCTCCTATGTTATCCAACACCTTGGGTTTCTGAGTGGTATTGTCTATAGGCATACGGGTAAGCTTGTTGGAGAGTACCTCTCCATTGAGAGATAAATCCAACTTAAAATCTTCGTGATTCACCACATGACCTGTTACACTGAACTCCAATCCGCTGTTGGTCAAGAGTCCATCATTGACTGTATAGACGTTATTCCCTGAAGAAGGTGCCAAGGTACTGGCAAAGATCAGGTTGTCGGTAGTCTTGTGATAGTAATCCAATTGTACATCTATCGCTCTGCTTTCAAGTAAGGTAAATTCGGTACCTACTTGGAATATTTTGGACTTTTCCCAAGTAAGGTCAGGGTAACCTATACGATAGAAGGTAGCAGCAGGCAGGTTCATAAAGTTGTCTATATCATACACATCATAGCCTGAATAATAACCTATATTCTGGTCACCTACAGTACCATAACTAGCTTTGAGCTTGAGGTAAGGCAAGTATTTCTTGTTTTCCAAGAATTTCTCACGGCTTACCACCCAACCTATACCCGCAGAGGCGAAGTTACCCCATTTCTCATTAAGGAAACGAGATGAACCATCACGACGCAAAGAAGCAGAAAGCAAGTAACGGCTCTCATAATCATACATCACCTGACCAAAATAGCTCTCCAAGCGGTAGCTATTGGTATAGGAGTTAAGACCCGCGAGCTTGATGGCACTATTAAGTTCATTGCTCTTAGGATCCACCAATCCACTCTTGTTACCATACATAAAGGTCTTGTCATAGGTAGTACTTTCATGAGCCACGAAAGCCTGTACATTGTGATTGCCAAAGGATTGAGTATAGCGCAAGAGTTGTAGGAAAGTATAGTTCAAGAGTTCTTGTTTGTGCTTGGTGATACGTCCCTTCTCGCCTTGTTCAGCACCATAGTAAGGATTGATCACATTATCTATACTTTTATTATAGTATTGTCCTCCCAAGCGGGTCTCGAAGGATAGTTCCTTAAGGAAATCCACCTTGAAGAATACATTGGCATTAAGCTCATTACGTGTTCTGTCCTTTCTATCAAGCATTCCTTGAGCGATGGCATTGGTCGTTCCGGAGAAGCCACGTCCGTTCCCAAAGTCATATTGGTAGTTACCAGGGAAATACTTATCGGGTACCTTGTTTCCTTGAGCATCGCGCAAGAACAAGGGGTAGATAGGCGGCATGTTATCCGTTACCCAGAAGAGGTTATCCACGTCTTCGGTTTGTCCGTTTTCTCTACTCTTGGAATGAGCGTAACCCAAGTTAAATTCTCCTTTGAGCCAAGGTTTGGCTTGGTGAGAGACATTTACACGACCTGAATAACGTTTGAAATTGGTATTGATTGCATACCCCACATCGTCCAAGAAACCTAAACTGGTGTAGTAAGTCGTCTTATCATTTCCACCGCTTATATTAAGATTGTATTCGGTACGTACAGATGCCTGATAAGCATAGTCTGCCCAGTTTTCAGGGCTGTACTTACGAGTAACCCCAGGGCGCATCTTGCCTGTGGAAGGGTCTATCAGCTGTGTAGGATCGCCATTCCACATATTGTATTTGGTTGCGAAACCAAGACGACCGAAAAGGTTCTTATTGGCATAGTCCTCCACACTGGAATAAGCAGCATTGAAGCTTGATGGATTTCTTTGTTGTTCCAAGACCCCGCGCTGGCGCATAGCACTCCAACCTATTTCGGCATATTCCTCTGGGCTGCTGATTACCTGATAGCGAGGCAATAGGCGAGAGTTAAAGCCTATCTTGGATTCTACTTGTATATTGGACTGATTGGCACGACCTTTCTTGGTAGTGATGAGCACTACCCCATTGGCGCCACGTGAACCATATACCGAAGTAGAAGTCGCATCCTTAAGTACAGTCATGGATTCAATATCATCTGGATTAATAGAAGAGAGGTTACCGTCAAAAGGCACTCCGTCAAGCACATAGAGTGGACTGCGGTTCCCATTGACCGAACCGAAACCACGTACGCGCACCGTAGCCGAAGATCCAGGTTGACCAGAAGTATTGATCACCCGCACCCCAGCGGCTTCTCCTGCCAGTGCCTGAGATACATCGGAGACACTCTTACGCTTAAGGGACTCCTTATCCACAGAGGAGGCCGAACCTACATACTGATCTTTCTTCACAATAACATAGCCTACCATCTCGAACTCATCCAAGTCCTGGGACTCTACTTCCAAAACTACATCAATACGCTTGGACGAACCCACTTTGACTACCTTAGTTTTCATTCCTAGAAAACTAATCTCTAAGTTCTTCCCAGGGGCTACCTTAATGGTAAACTTACCGTCCATATCGGTTCCAGTACCTTTACTTTCCCCTTCTACTACTACGGCCGCTCCAAAGAGTGGCTCCCCACTAGCGTCCTTGACGCTTCCCGATACTTCCCGCTCTTGTGCAAGCGAAAAGCCTTGCATTGTTATCACCAACAACAATGCATACAAAAGTTTGTTTAATCTCATCAGATATTGTTTAAGAAATACAAGGGCAAAAGTAGTAAAAAAAATATACCCTACAAAATAAAAAATTCATTTTTACACTACAAATATTCATTTTATTTCATTAAACAAAGATATTTTTTTAAATAAAAATCATTTAAAAACGTTTTTTATTAATTTTATTTCAAATACATTTTTAACAATTATTGATAATCAAATAATTACATTTTTACATAATAAAAATATTGCAATATTTTTTTAATTCGATATTTTTTTGATAAAAATATACATTTAACACCTTAACGTCTTATTTTAACATTATAAGCGTTTATATGTATTTAATAATAAGACATCGAAACACCTAATATTTGATTTTATTAGAAAGAAAACAAATGATGAAGAGAGAAAACAATCTAGAATTCTTAAAACTATATAAAGTTGAAGGGAGAATAAAGAGAAATTCGAATTGAATATAATTTCATAAAAACTAAAAAAGGTTGCCCATAGGACAACCTTTCCGTCATTATTAAACAAAGTACATATATATTCAGCGTTATTTGGCCACAATCATATTCTTAGGATCAAGGATTTCATCCAATTTTTCCTTAGAGAGTAAACCATGGTCTAGCACCAAGTCATATACTGCCTTACCTGTTTGTAGGGCTTCTTTGGCTATCTTAGTACTGTTCTTGTAGCCGATATGAGGATTCAGTGCTGTTACGATACCGATACTATTCTTCACCATGTTAAGACATACTTCACGGTTAGCAGTGATACCTACCACGCATTTGTCTTTGAGGGTGTCAACTGCATTTTCAAAGAGCGTGATAGACTCCATGATAGCTTGGCAGATCACAGGTTCCATTACGTTGAGTTCCAATTGTCCTGCTTCAGCCGCGAAAGTTACTGTAAGATCGTTACCAATCACCTTGAAACATACTTGGTTCACCACTTCAGGGATTACAGGGTTTACTTTCCCTGGCATGATAGAAGAACCTGGTTGCATAGGAGGAAGATTGATTTCGCTCAAGCCTGCACGAGGACCAGATGCCAATAGGCGCAAGTCATTACAAATCTTGGAGAGTTTCACTGCAAATTTCTTAAGCCCAGAGGAGTAGAATACATAGGCACTCGTATCAGGTGTAGCCTCTATCAAGTCATGAGAAAGAACAAATGCCTCTCCGGTGGCTTTGGCTAAGTTCTCTGTACATAGCTTAGCATAACCATGAGGGGCATTGAGTCCTGTACCAATGGCGGTACCTCCCATATTGATTTCAAGTAGTGAATTGGCTGTTTTGTTCAAGGTAGCAATTTCTGCCTCAAGACTTACTGCGTATGCTTCAAACTCCTGACCAAGGGTCATAGGCACTGCATCCTGAAGCTGAGTACGTCCCATCTTAATCACATCGGCAAACTCTTTTCCTTTCTTGCGGAAAGCATCGGCTAAGGCTTGTACATGTTTTACGAGCTTTTTATTCATATTGAATACGGCAAGCTTAATAGCAGTTGGGTAAGAGTCGTTGGTGGATTGAGAACCATTGACATGGTCATTGGGGTAACAGTGTACATAATCCCCTTTTTCATAACCCAAGATTTCCAAAGCACGGTTAGCAATCACCTCATTGGCATTCATATTCACAGAAGTACCCGCTCCTCCTTGGAACATATCCACTGGGAATTGGTCATGGAACTTTCCGTCAATCACCTCATGAGCTGCTTTCTCTATCGCTGCTCCGATTTCTTTAGGGATCACCCCTAAGGCCGCATTGGCCTGAGCAGCAGCTAATTTTACAAACGCAAAAGCACGAATGAACTCTGGATAGTCACTCATCTTGCTGTTAGAAATATGGAAGTTCTCTAAGGCACGTTGTGTTTGTACCCCATAGTAAGCCTCTTTAGGTACTTGCAATTCCCCTAAAAGGTCTGATTCTATTCTAAACTCTTTCATATATAATGTATTTATACTATCTAAAAAAGTGGTGCTAAGTTACGTTTTTTTTCTTATACAACCATACTTTTTTCCTTATTTTTTTGTACCTTTGCCCAATTATAGAATACAAACAAATCCGTTTTTATGGTTGCTTATTTCCCCTTCCTTCTGTTACTCCTTATCACTATTGTCGGCCTTACAATGCTAGCCAATAAGCTTAAAATTGCCTACCCCATCTTATTGGTCTTCGGAGGCTTAGGCTTGAACCTTATGCCTAAGCTTCCACACATCGCGATAGATCCCAACTGGGTACTACTGATTTTCTTGCCTCCGCTGCTCTATGCCGACTCTTGGGCATTGTCACTTAAGGAATTATGGAAATGGAGACGTATTATCTTCAGCTTTGCTTTCATTGTAGTCTTTATCACCTCAGCAACCGTGGCTTGGGTGGCCAATATGGTACTGCCTGGGTTTTCCTTGGCGTTAGGATTTCTCTTTGGTGGAGTGGTAGGATCTACCGACGTGGTAAGTGTCTTAGCTATCCTCAAGTTTGTCAAGGTACCTCACCGCCTTTCTACCATCTTGGAGAACGAAAGCCTACTGAACGATGCCTCCTCTCTGATTGTCTTCCGCTTTGCTGCCTTAGTGGTTACCACAGGCCAATTTGTATGGTACCAAATGGCTGGCAGTTTTCTATGGGTAGTCATAGGAGGTGTAGCGATAGGCTTGGCAGTGGCTTATCTGATACGCTTGGTTCATAAGGTCTTTCCTACCGATGCTAATATGGATATCATTCTGACATTCATTTCCCCTTACATAATATATATGATAGCCAATGCTTTGGAAGCTTCAGGGGTCTTGGCCGTAGTAGCAGGGGGTGCCTACCTAAGCCATTTCCGCTATGAGATATTCCCTGCCGCTACTCTCAACAAGGCTATGGCGGTATGGGATAATATCGTGTTTATTCTCAACGGTTTGGCCTTCTCCCTCATTGGTCTGAGTCTGCCTGAAATTCTCTCAAGTATCGAGCAAGAGGGAATGGAACTGACCACTGCTACCTATTATGGGCTACTGATGGCAGGGGTCATCATAGGAGTACGTATCCTCTGTGCTTATGGGGCTGTACTCATCACTCAAATCATGAAGCGCTTTATCCCTGTAGCCGATGGACGTAGATACAACAATATACGTATTCCACTGATTCTCGGCTGGGCAGGTATGCGAGGGGTGCTCTCCTTGGCGGTGGCGCTGTCCATACCACTGACCTTGGACGACGGCAGTCCTTTCCCCCATCGCCATCTGATCCTGTATATGACCTTCATCGTCATCTTGGTCACCTTGGTTGTGCAGGGACTTACCCTTCCTTTCCTTATCAAGCGGGTTACCTTTCCCAACTATGATGACCATATCCCAGAGGCCGAAGCAGAGACCTACGTTCGTAAGGAACTGGCACGAGTGGCCTTAGAATATATGGATACCCATTATAAGGAAGAGACCAACAGCTTCCTGCTCCAGAACCAAAAAGACATCTGGCAGTTTCAGCTCGACACCCCCCAGTGTAGTATCACTCCCGAAGTGCGGGAGAAATACATCGCTATCCTACGCTGTCAGCGGGAGTACTTACAGCAGCTCAATCGCAACCCACGCCTGAATGAACAGCTCCTACGCTCCTTTGAACGACAGATTGATTTAGAAGAAGAGAAATGGGAGAACCAAACTAATTAGCAGATTAACCAATGTGCTAATTGATAAATCAATAAAAACCTTTAAGCTAACAATAAAATGCCGAAAACTTATGGAAAACTTACACTGTCCCTTACAGGAAAGGACAGTCACAAGGTGAACATCACCCCAGGACAAGGGCGTTTTACTATAGCCCCTAAGATCTCGGGCGAGAAAGCTGATGCCTATGTAGAGGCTAACACTCCTATACAATGGGAGGTTTTCAACGATTTCAAAGTACCCGCAGGAGGCAACTGGCCTCGTGTGATGGACTATGTGGGAAATGACACCCGCTTTATAGCATGGACAGAACAGCGCGAAATGGAGAGTTTTGACTGGAGGCTAATGGCTCCTGCAACAGTAGATTTCTCTAAAGCAAAGATTGAATATTTATCGGTAGATAATAATGATTATCCTCTTCATATTAAGCTCGGCAACAAGTGGCTGAAGGGGCTTAGTTTGCAAGGAAATCCGCATAAGATAACACTTGAAGTGGCAGTCCCTTTGAAGAGTATCTCGTTTGATATCAGTACTGAAAAGAAGAACAACACCCCTGTGTTCTTGCCTAAATTTGAAGCGCTAAAAGATCTTACAACTATCAATATAAGCACACCAGTAGTGGGACAACCTTTTGACTGCAGTAGCTTGTTGCAGTTCAAAAAACTCAAGACGGTGAGATTGGATGGAAATATGTGTCATATGGAGGCTTTGGGTAAATTAAACCTTAGCGGTATTGAGGTGCGTTATTGCCCTGATATGAGTGGATTACCCCCTTTGAGTACTTGGGCAGACTTCAGCTATTGTATTTTCTGGAATGTGGAAGAGGTAAGAGGTAAGGTACTGAGAAAAGAACTGAAAGAATTGGAGAAAACGCGAGAGTTGAGTGAATATGCTTCAGTCTCTAACTTGCACCCAAAGAGTTGGTTTGCTACTGAGTTCAACATTCCTTTTGCTTCGTGGGAAGGCAAGAACGGCAGAGAGGCAATGAAAGCCTACAAGGAAACCCTAAAAGCCATAAAAAAAGCTAAAGAGGAAAAAGAAATTAGGAACCTATTAGAGGGGCTTATCGCTGTTATCAACGGGTTGCCCAATATAGAAACTACCGAGCGAGAGGACACCTACGAAGCTGTATGTCAGCTAGCAGAAGTAGCGTCTTTTGCTATTGAGGAAGAGAAAATAACGCAGTGGTTTGACCAGGCGAGAGATTTTTAATGAAAAAATATACCCCAAAGGGTGTATATTTAATAATTTTACCTATCTTTGTACCCGAAAAGGTATAAACTAATTAGCAAATGTGCTAATTAGTCCATTTGTTAATTATGAATATCGCTTCTTTTGTAAAGGAAAGGCGTAAGCAGCTACGCCTTACACAGCCTGAGTTGGCAATGCGAGCGGGCGTTGGGTTGCGCTTTGTACGCGAATTGGAACAGGGTAAAAAAACCTTGCGTTTGGATAAAGTAAATCAAGTATTGGCTCTCTTCGGTGCCGAAGTAGGAGTCGTAAGTATTATTGAGGAATGAAACAAGTAGTAAGCGTTACCTACTTGGCAACAGTGGATTGAGCGTAGTTTTCTTTTTGATTTTCAATACAATATTATTACTCATTTTTTAACGTTTTGAATAACTTCATCATGAATACGACATTATTTTTAGTAGCCCTTAGTGGTATTTGTTGGACAGTGGTCTATGTAAATGCTATCCGAATAGGTTTTAGAAATAAAACCTATGCTATTCCTTTTTGGGCATTAGCTTTAAACTTTGCTTGGGAATTGCTTTGCACTATAATTGGTTATCAGGAAATTGGAATTAATGACCAAATGATTGCTAATATTGTATGGTTATTTTGTGATGCCTTTATACTCATTACTTATTTCAAATATGGAAAATTATACTGCCCTATAGTTGTCCAAAAATATTTTTATTTGAATGGAATCGTGATATTGTTTATTTCATTTGTAGTACAATATGCCTTTATCAGAGAGTTTGGTTTAATAATGGGAAGTAGTTATTCTGCCTTTTTACAAAATCTATTAATGTCTATACTATTTATTGGTTGGGCATCAGACAATAATAGAATTTCTTCCCAGTCTATACTTATAGGCATATCCAAATGTATAGGTACATTAGCTCCCACTATATTATTTGGAATAATAGGTAGTGAACGTCTTGGAGGAGCTAATACCTTTTTATTATACATAGGATTGATAATTTTTGTGTTAGATGTGGTGTATATTACTCTATTACTTATAAAAAGGAATACAAAATCCCGTACAATTGAAACCTCTTAAAACCTTTCTTAATATGTCATACAAATTTAGCGAACTTGACGCCCTTACTGATCGCCTTATAGAAGAGGAAATAGGAACGTATGACCTGCCTTATTATATAGAACCACTACTTGAAGGTTCTACTCTTATCGATCTGCTCAAAGCTTACCTAAATGATGCTATTACCCATAAAAATGCCAGCCGTATAGAGTGTGCTATCATTCTTGCAGGAGCATTGGGTGAGGATAAAAAGCTGTTGTCCCAGTACGAAAACTTGCTTTTGGAAACTTGGCATCATAGTCACGAGGATCTTGTGGATATAATTGAATCCTATGGTAATAGCTCAAACGTTGCTACTTTACAGAAGGCTTTCAACCTCTCCCTGCCTTATATGGAGTATAACCATCATTATTCTTTTCATCGCAAGCTGCTCTATGCCATCTTAAAGTTAGCCCCTGAGCAATTTACAAGCATACACAAGCAGTACATTGCAGCCTTAAAGAAAGGAATTATTTTAAAATAACAACGCTATGACCTCCGACGAATTTGCAAAAAACTTCTATACTGAACTGATGTCAAAATAATACAAACTATCTATTCGCTCTTCTGACAAATAGAGTTCTATATGATTCTTTCTAAGTATATTATGTGTAATAGGCTGTCCTAAAAAAGTTTCCAATTCTTCTCTCTTCATATCAAACAGATGTAAGTCATCTATATACTCAAGGGCTATATTCTTGTTATCTCCCTGCTCAGAGATTTCCTCTATCATAATATAGTAGAGCTTTCTATTTTCTTTGAAACAGAACTCTATCTTGTATTTTGATGTATATATAGCGTATAAAATACTACTTTCCGTTGCAAAAGAATCTTCTGAGAGATTCCTAACAATATCAATATCCCTTAATTCCTTATTTAGAGTATTATCGAAAAAATCACTCGTTTTTATTGGACACATAATCAAAGATAACTATTTCTAATCTATACAGCTACAAATATACAAAATTAATCATTATTTTTTGTATATTTGCCGCACTAAATAGCCCATTTTTGAACCTAAAAATATTCATTACCCTACACCTTTTGGAAAAACGCCAAAAAAATTTTGGTAGTACCCTCAGAACTGCCCTCCTATTCCCTTTAGCCATCGTGGGCGACTTCTGCTTGTGTATAGCTATTTCGGCGGGTCTTGTGGTTGCCTATTTTACTGAAAAATACGAAAATTAATTTTATGAATATTAGTTACAAATACTTTTTTTTACCTATCCTTTTGCTCTGTATTGGTTGTGCTTCTTCCAAAAAAATAAAAGCTCCCGATGACTATTGTGTCCCCCCGCCCTATACAATGACAAAGGAGAAGGAAGCTCCTATAGTAATTGATGAAGCAAAGCTTGCCTTAGGTAAAAAACTTTTTGAAGGAAAACTATCCTCCAGAAACATCCTAATCGCTTATGCCTCCGATACCGATGAGGCTCTATTGTCATTAATCGCCTTGGCGGATGATCCTTCTGAGCAAGCACAACTAAAGCGCAATACCTTAAAAATAGAAATCCATAGCAAGATTAACGCTATTTTCTCACAGATGAATTCAGTAACTGCGGAATTGGATTGTGAAGAAGAGCGTATAGACCAAATAGCTACTACCCTAAGCAACATCAACGACAAGAATATTACACGCCTTACAGTAGCTTCCATACTTGTGGGAGCGGCCTCAGCTGTGGCGGGCGCTTATATAGCCGATGATGGTTGGAATAAGGGTGTTGCTGTAGGCAGCGGGATACTGGGTGCGGGCTTGAGCTTTCTTACGCTTAATCCCAAAGGAAAAAAGATAATACTACAACACCCTCGTAATCTGTTGCGTTGTTTTATGACCGAGAAAAACGACATTGAGTTTCCTCCCTTTGTATGGTATATGATCAACGAACCTCGTTTTACCAATTCTGGAGAAAGCTCCGTTTTACAAAACACACAAAGAAGATGGATCAAACATCTTTTTGACAATGACAAAGAGAAAGCACTCAAAGCTGTCGTTTTTAGCGATGGAGGCATCTATAATGCGGGTGATTTGCATACCCGTGCCGAGATGTTTGACCAAATGCAGTCGGTGATACATTCACTGAACCAAAACCTCAACTTCTTTATCCAAGAGGTCAATATGCTTATGTTGAAAAAATAAAATCACAATACAATGAAAAAACTCTTTTTACTATTATGTGTATGGGCAGCATTGCCTATTGTAGCCCAAACCTCTGATAGCAAAATCCCCGTCATAGATGTAAGTTACCTAAAACAAGGCAGTAGCTATGGACAGTTGGGGCTACATTTCAGCTGTTATGAAAACAAAAATTTTGTACTATTGGCAGGGCTTGCGGGCAACTTCCGTTCGGAAGACAAAAAACTCATCGCCATTGCTGAAGCTCAAGTTTCCGCTTGGATCAGAGCGGATGAGTCACACGGTAGTTTTGTAGATATTCCTATACTCATGTTGCGTCCTCAGTTGAATTTTTCCCCCTACTACTTTGCCCCTGAAGCAGGTTTCCAAATCCTCATTTTCCATGTAAAAGCAGGATATGCATTCCCTTGGGGTAAAATAAGCGAGAGCTATCCTTTTGAGACAGGCAAATTCCGCTTCTCAGTAGGGGTATCAATACCGTTAAAAATATAAAAACAGAAGATAATCATGAAAAATTTCTTTCTCTCCGTAGCCCTTATGAGCACAATGCTTGGTTTTGGGCAGGCCTCTGGAAATCTCAACTACCAAAACAGAGGTCGAAATAGCTTGAATAACAACAACTTTTCAGTTGATTTCCCTACCAATTACGAAATGGTAGTCTCTGCCAAGGGACTGGCCAATATCAAGGCCGATGCCTTTGTGGCTATTTTCAGTGTAGTACAGACAGGAAAGACCGCCGAAGAGGCTACCTCCCTGATGAGTCAGCGCCTTTCTCCTGTGCTCTCTGCCCTGAAAGCTAAGAACATGGAGGCTTTTGTGGATATGATCTCCTTTGTCCCTATGTACGAATACGAGACCGAGAAGAAAGTCTTTAGCAAGCGAACCTACAATGAAGTACCTACAGGCTTTGAACTTAAGCAGAACTTGCATATCAAGCTCCATGAGGCTACTCGTCTTAATGAGCTAATCACCCTACTGGCTAATAGCGAAATTTATGACCTCGTGCGTATGGACTACTACAGTACTGAGTTAGAGACCATAAAGAAGGAACTCAAAGACAAGGTCAAAGCCGCCTTTGCTGAAAAACAAAAGCTCTATGAAACGACCCTAGGTGAAAACTTTGCCACCGCTGAGAAGAAGATAACCGATGGTTTTTCCTTGACCTCTCCTTCAGAGCTATATAATACCTATGAGGCTTATAGCAGTGCCCCTATACCAAGCAAGCGTGCAGGCAATGTCATGCAAGCCAGCAAGTCCATTACCCAGTATTACCAACCTATTGCTAACCGAGATTTTGATGTAGTACTCAACCCTATTATCGTAGAACCTATGATACAAGTGGTCTATGAGATAAAAATGA
>NZ_CALHGG010000154.1 GCF_938029845.1 uncultured Capnocytophaga sp. | reverse complement strand
ATCTATTTTATCAGGATTGATTTGGGCAGGGAAAGAGTATTTGATGCCTTACTTTTTGGAACATCCTCCTTTGAGTGGTGATTTTCTTTCTGTAATTATGGGTGGTTTACTCTGTGGTACAGGTTTAGGTTTAGTATATTCGGCTAATGGAAGTACTGGTGGTACCGATATTATAGGATTTATACTCACTAAATATTGGAATATGAGTATTGCACGTATTCTCTTGGTAGTGGATGTGTGTATTGTATTATCCTCTTTCTTCATTTTAGAACATCAAGACAATTCAATTGAAAAAACTGGTTATGGGCTTATCCTTCTTCCTCTGATGTGGCAAATGGTTGAGATTGTTATCAATGGAGCAAGACAATCAGTGCAGTTATTTATATTTTCAAAACACTACGATGAAATTGCAAACCATATCAATAGTGAACTAAAACGTGGTTGTACTATTATTGATGGTATTGGTTGGTACTCTAAATCTTCACAGAAAATAGTGATTGTAATTGCTCGTAGGACAGAAGCTACTTCTATTTTCCGCTTAGTACGTACTATAGACCCTTCAGCGTTTGTAACCAAAACAAATGTTATGGGAGTTTATGGTAATGGCTTTGATAAATTGAAATAATTTTTCCTATTTTCAAGAAAAGTAGTATATTTGCCCATTCTATCGAATAAAAAATTAATCTGTTAATAGAGTATATAATCATTTGAGAATCAATGAATAAGACTATTGAGCCTCCCTCAATTTATTATGCACTAACCTTTCCTCTGCATATACTAAAATGTAGGGTACTTTCTTTTTTCTCTACTTTATCTACAAAAAATGTACTGTTAAGAGTGGAAAAGAAGTATGCCCCTTTGAGAATTTGAGTTTTATTTTCTATTTATTCCTTGACTACTTACTTCATCCTATAACTAAGATAAATACGAAAATAAAATGAAAAATAAATATATTGACTTAATAGACCAAACTTATTATTTTCCTCAAGATGAATTTACTCTTGAGGGTGATGAACTTCGTTTCCATGATATAGACCTTATGGAATTGGTACGCCGCTATGGGGCGCCATTGAAATTCATGTATCTGCCTAAGATTTCAGAGAATATCCAAAAAGCTAAAAAGTGGTTCGAAAAAGCTATCAAAAAGCACAAATACAAAGGAGCTTATAATTATTGTTATTGTACTAAGAGTTCCCATTTCAAACATGTGATGGTGGAAGCTCTGAAGAATGATATCCATATGGAAACCTCTTCGGCTTTTGATATCAATATTATCAATAATCTTATCAATGAAGGACTCATTACTAAGGAAAATTATATCCTTTGTAATGGTTTCAAGCGTGATGGTTATATAGATGGAATAGCTGATTTGGTCAATAGAGGATATGACAGATGTATGCCTATTATAGATAATTATGAAGAAATAAATCTCTTTGACCAAAAGATAAAGGGAAACTATAATATCGGGATACGTATAGCCTCAGAGGAGGATCCTCGTTCAGAATTCTATACCAGTAGGTTGGGAATTGGTTATAAGAATATAGTTCCTTTTTATAACAGAGAGATAAAGGATAATAAGAAGGTAACGCTCAAAATGTTGCACTTCTTTATCAATACAGGAATAAAAGATAATGCTTACTATTGGAATGAGCTTCTTAAGTGCTTGAAAGTGTATATTCAGCTTAAGAAAGTAGCTCCTGAGCTCGATAGCCTTAATATAGGGGGTGGTTTTCCTATAAAAACTTCGCTTGCCTTTGAGTATGATTATGCTTATATGGTAGATGAAATCATTCGCCAGATAAAAATAGCTTGCGAACAAGAAAAGGTACCTGTGCCTAATATTTTTACTGAATTTGGTAGCTTTACAGTGGGAGAAGCAGGAGGGGCTATCTATGAGATTATGTACCAAAAACAACAGAATGATCGTGAGAAATGGAATATGATTAATTCCTCTTTCATCACCACTCTTCCTGATACATGGGCTATTAATAAGCGCTTTGTACTCTTGCCTATTAATCGTTGGAATGATGAATACGAGAGAGTTCTCTTAGGGGGACTTACTTGTGACGGAGATGATTATTACAATAGCGAACAGAATATGAACGCTATCTATCTGCCAAAGTATAATAAGAACAAACCCTTGTATATAGGTTTCTTTAATACAGGGGCTTATCAGGACTCAATAGGAGGTGTAGGAGGGTTACAACACTGCTTGATACCCCAACCTAAAATTATTCTCATTGATAGGGATAAAAATGGGGAACTTACCTCACGTCTTTTCATGGAACAACAAAAAGCAGAAGAAATGCTTAAGATATTAGGCTATTAATAGCACTTGTCTCTGATATATTCATATTTTTCAATCTCCTTACAGTTAGGCTGTAAGGAGATTCTTTTTTAGTATACAGATTTTTCTTTGTTTTGAAATTATCTTAGTCCCTAAGAAGGTTTTGACCACAGACCTCTGTTGCTCATAGCGTATTCGGTTTCGTATTCGATTTCGTATTCAGTCTGTAAAATATGCAGGATTTTGTCCATAAAAAAAGAGTGTTTGCGGAATACAATACACTCTTTTTCAGTATTTTACATTTTGTAGCGAAGACGGGATTTGAACCCGTGACCTTTGGGTTATGAATCCAACGCTCTA
>NZ_CALHGG010000153.1 GCF_938029845.1 uncultured Capnocytophaga sp. | reverse complement strand
TTTGGACAGGACGAGAAATACAACAACCTGTTCAAACCTTAGAAGGAGCTCCTATAAATATTCATTTAGATGCTGAGAATAATATAACAGGAAATTTAGAATTAAATGCTCCAACAACAAATTCGGTTTTAGATCTTCAACAGCCTAAACTAATTCCTATTGAAACACCTGATGGAGGAATAAAATTAATTTCACAATTTTCAGAGAGTTCTATAGATAAGGGAGTGAGACTGACAATGTCACAAAAAGAGCTTCATATTTTTGCAAATAAACTTCACCCCAAACCTTGGTTGAATGATTTATCTACTAAAATGGGAGGTAATCAAAATGTTATAGAATCTATCCTTAGGAATGTTAGCGGAAAAATACAACCTAATACTTCGGGAGTTTTTCAAGTTTCTACAACTATAGATGGAATTCAAATTTATGTTCGTGGATACATTAATCAAGGAGTTCCTATTATTAATACAGTATATATACCTAAATAATAAATAATTATGCTTGAATTAAACAAAATAGAAGAATCCTTAGATATACCTAAGGCTATTGAATATATTGCTGATAATCAAAATAAAAATATTATTAACTATTTACGAGTTCTATTTGTTATTACCTATTTTTTGAAAGAAGAACCTTATAATGAAAAAGAATATCTTTTATATACTGATTATTTAAAGAAGATATTTTTAGAATCTTCGAAAAAATATTCAGATAATGCAGAATTCTTATTTTATACAGGGTTCATTATCTCTATGGGAGAATGGTATTTCAATTTGACTTTTGAACAGTCCATAGAAATGATGACAAAAGCATCAGAAATAGAACCTAAAAATGAGTTATACCAATGGGTTTACTTTTTCTATCTTGATAAAAAAAACAAGAAAAAGGAATATGCTAAACATCTCTTAGGGAAAAAAACAATACAAAAGGAGTTATATTCAAAAGGGTTACTAGGAAGATATATATATAGTATTATTGAATATGCTTCATAGAAAAGATTATAGTTTTATCCTAAAACAGATTACTCTACTTTGTAACGAAAAAGATTTATTACTTATTGATGAAGAGCTAAAAGTAGTATCTTTAGATTTTGAAATCATAAACAAGTGTTTTGAAGAGGTGATGAATGCGCCTATTCATTAGATAAAATAAATAAAATTTTAGCTGATGATATCTATGGTTACAAATGGGAAGAGATTCCTCCTTATTTAATTTAAAAGAGAATTTTTACTATGGTTTTTATTTGAACTGAAAAGAATGTGGTAGCTAAGAGATGTACGCTTTCAGCACAAGGAGATATTATTCACATAAAATCAAAATTATGATGACAGGCAGGAAACAGTTACTTTTAGACTTAATTCTTTTAAGAGGTAAAACCCAAGATATAAAAAAAGAACTTTCTAAATATTCTTGGGATAGTGTGTCTCCTATTGTCAAAATAGATACACAATCTATGATTTTTGTTTTAAAAAAATACATCAAAGGGGATATATCAACTGATGAATTAGAAGAGTGGGCTAATCTGGTAGAATGTAGAGATGATATAGAAATTCCTTTGGTGATACAAGAATTTATTTTTGAGTTAGCTAATCCTGAAATAAATGGAGATATAACTAAGAAAAAAGTAAATGATTATGTAAAAGTTTTAGAATATGAGAATATTTAAAAAATTATGAACATAGCAACTATTTTTGAAAGATACGAAAAGTACGATTATATCTTTTACGTATATAATACATATCAAGTGAGGATACCAAATAATGAAAGAAAAACTTAAATATCATTAAAAACAGTACTAAATTAAATTGAGGATATGAATATGTTTTTAGAAAATGAATTTACTGAAATAGAAAAGGAGTTTGGATTTCATAAAGAGATTGATTGGCTATCTAAAATCGTATATATAGACAAAAAACTAGAACAGTATAAGAAAAATGTAAAGATAAATATTAGAGCCATTTATATATTGCACAATATTTTGGTAGAAGAAGAATATCCGTTTGAAGAACAAAATAAGATGTCTTATTTTTTGCAAAAATGGTTTTTAGAATCCAATAATAGGTTTCAGAATGATGCTGTATATTTATTTTTTATAGGAAAAATATTATATATCTCAGAATGGTTTTTTGGATTAAAAGATAATACATTAGCTTTTGAATTTCAAGAAAGAGCTTTTGAGATAGAGCCTAAAAATATTTTATATGAATGGGGATATGCTCTTGCAAAAAATGAAAAAGAGAGAGTTTATATACTTTCCAAAGCAATATTATTTAAAAATAAGAATATTTTAGATTGGCTAAAACAATATGGATTTGCAGGAAATTATATGATAGAATCTTTGATGTATTGTTACGAGAATTATAATTCTTATTAAAATATTAATATATCAGATGAAAATATTTGACAAAGGTTTTATATTAAACGACTGGAGAGCTGTATATGTAGGGTTAAAAAAACATTGGTTTACTCCTGAAGAAGTACTATCTTATTGTGAATATGGCTATATACTATGTAGTGAGGAAATGTTTAGTGGAATGTATATGTCGTCTGAACTCTCAGATGAAAATCTTTTAAACTTAACAAGAAAGATATATCCTGACCCGATTTGGGAAAAAATTGATGATGATCTTTATGAAAGACAAATAGAAGTAAGTAAGAATTACTATTTATTTTGGGCTGTGGAAAAATTATTAGAAATAGTAGCTTTAGGTAAAGATAAAACATCTAAATTATATGAAGTAGATATGATACATTCAGAGTTTGACTGGCCTATCGAATGGCATAATTTCATATATTATATGCCACCTAAAAAGGGAGAAAAGATGGGAATAGATGTTTTGTATAATGACTTAATAGAATATATAGATAGTTCTACAAAACAATTAATAGAGAGTAAGACTATAGAGCTGAAAAAGGAATAATAGCTGAAAGACGACACTTTTATGCTATGGGGCACGAGTTGGTTCATCTATCTCAGTATACTGCATTAGCAGGACAATCTGCAGGAATTGTGACTAAAAATTTTATGGATTTATTAGAATATCATGCTTATAGTTTTGAATTTAGTTTAGGAAGTGGTAATGCAGGAGGATTTAATCAACAAGCCATACGTGAATTATATAGAGAATTTCCAAATTTCTTTAATTCTCTAGGATATATGAGATTTCCTTGGACATTCAATACTAAATTTAGATACCCTTTTTAATCTTTTAAGATATGAAAAAAAAATTACTTATATATATTTTTTTATATTCTACACTAATTTATTCTCAAAAAGATGAGATTCAAATATTAAAAGTTATATTTGAAGAGATAAAATACAATCCTGACAAAGAGTTTCTCCAATGTGAAAAAGAGAAAATATTTTTCTTACGGAAAGATTATGAAAATGAAATTAATATTCCATTGAATATTTTAGATGAATTCGAAAAAGTAGCAAAAGAAATAGATGAAAAATACTTAGGAAAATGGTGCCTACCTTGCAAATCCCAATTAAAATGGAAAAAAAAACAAAAAAAGGCTTTGGTAAGTATATCTCAACCTATTTTTGATGCAAAAAACAATTATTGTATTGTTTCTGTGATTATCGCAAGAAAAATAGGTAGCGCATCAGGTATGACATATATATTAAAAAGAGTAGAAAATAAATGGAATATTATAGAATATTTAGAACTTTGGATTACATAAAATATTTTTTGAATATATAGTTCAAGCACCTGCAAACGGTAGGCTTTATACATATGAACGGACAGTTGTACGACCCAGCTTTACACCGTTTCTTACAACCCGATAACTATGTACAAGACCCTTTTAACACCCAAAACTTTAATAGATATGGATATTGTTTGAATAACCCATTGGTATA
>NZ_CALHGG010000152.1 GCF_938029845.1 uncultured Capnocytophaga sp. | reverse complement strand
GTACTACCTGCATCGGCTATGGAGTCCTCTCCGTCCTTCTTGAATATCTTCTTTAAATAGTTGTTGTTTGACATCTTTTGTTAATTTTGTGTGTTATTATTTATTGTCCCTTGTATGTAAGGCTATATAGGAGAAATAAAGTCCTATAACTATAAAGAGTATCCCTGTGAAAAAGCCAATAACGTGTGTCTTATATCACGCCCTAAATAGTGACTTATCTATCCCATTGTTCAGCCATTTTATTTAAAGTTTCCTCATCAGAGACCTTTTTCCAACTTGATACAATCTCTCTCCACTGTTTACCAAATAGAGGTTCGCAGATAGCTTCTATCTCATCATAGCTAAGATACTTTTCATAGTTCTTTTCCATAAATGTATCCACTGCTATACGGTAAGAAGAACCAAAAGCTGCCTCTTTGCTTAAAACTTTTCCTAATGAAACAGCTACTTTTAAAGCCTCCATTGCTTCTTTGGTTTTGTTACAGTGAAAGCCTGCATTAGCCAACATTCTTGCTGCCTCAATCAATAAGATAGGGTTATCTGATTGCAAGTAAAGTTCATAGGCTGTAAGATAATCAGTATATGAGTTTTCCCATTTTTCTTTAATATAATAGATAGTTCCTCTATATAGTAAGGTTTGTGCAAGGAGCGCTTGAGATACTGATTTTTCCAATTGACTTTCAGCGATAACAGCAGTGGCGACAGCTTTATCAGCATATTCTAAAACTTCTTTGTCTTTTTTATAACGCATTTTATCATTAGACAAAATGGTATAAACTACCACTAATTGAGTGAGCCAATAAGGGTCTTTACTCAATAAGTTTTGAGCTTCAGCAATACATACCTCTCCATACTTTTCGGCTTCACTCTCTTTTTCTTCTTCTATAGCCTTAGTCATACTTATAAAAGCCTTACGGTATTTGACAGAGGGCTCATCAGGAGGAAGCATTGAAGTAATTTGTTGCATAGCCAAAGGCATATTTAAGTTTAGAAAAATTGTATAAACTTTTTGTTTGCCTTCCTTGCTTAAGCTATCAAAAACAGGTCTGTTCACGATATCAGTTACAAGGAAACGTACTTTTTCACTAATGCCATAGTCAAGACACTTAAAAAGCCATTGGATAAAGTTTTTGCTTTTGTTGGTGTTTTTAAGAATAGCTACTGTATAATTGCCTTCTAAGAGATGGAGTGCTTCGGCTAATTTATTGAAATTAGCAGTAAAAACACCTGCCCATCCCATTTCTTTTCCTATATTGTAATCTACTTCCCAATCAATTTTTTCGGAAGTTTCCTGTTCGTCTTCTCCTACCTCTTTTTGATTTGTATTCCAAATGGTGATAGTTTCTTTTAATTCCTCTAACAGAGATTTAGTATATTCTTCATCATTGGTATACATTGCATCGAAATGGAAAGCAATATCCATAATATCAGTATCCGTAGCAATCATATAAGTAAAGAAAGTATCTACTATATCCTGCTCATCTCTTTGAGAGAGTATACGCACCACACGAGCTTGGGAGTCTGTTTTTGAAATATCCCACTCGTATACTATTTGCTCAATACGTTGTTCAATAGGGTTTGATGCCATTTTCTAATTTAATTTTAGGATACTTCCTTGCACAGAAGTAGGCCCACTTGAGGTTACTGTTGCTTTTGCTTTTCCTTCTATAGTTGTGTTCTTTGCACTTACTGATGAGGTTTCACCTCCTATCAATTTGATATCTTTAGAACTTACTCCAATACTACCTCCTTCTTCTGAACTTATTGCTATTTTATTAGAATCTCCTGCAGCTTGTTCTATTAGAGAACTTCCGCTTATTGAAATGTTTTTTCCGCTAATTCGGATTGTACCATCCTTACTTAAAGAAATAGAGGAATCCCCTGTGCCCAAAGTTATATTGTCTATAGCACCTATTGTAATTTTGTTGGTACCATCTAAAGTGATGAGATTACTTCCTGTTTTATCTTTGATAGTAATACCTCCTCCATCATTGAGTTCAATGGTATGTCCGCTTTTACTGCTAAGGCTTTTTACATTATTGCCAGTTCCTCCGCCTCCACCCACTTTTCCGTGGAAAAGACTACCCATTACATAAGGTCTGTCGGGGTGATTATGGATAAAACCTACCATCACTTGGTCGCCTATTTCGGGGATAGCTACAAAACCTCTGTTTTTGCTCACTTTCTCACTACCTCCTGCATCAGGAGTCATCACACGTATCCATTCTGTAGAGCCTTGTTGCCAATCAAAACGCACCTGTACACGTCCTTTACTGTCTTTATTATCTACTACCGTAGCTGTTTGAGGTTCTGCTATAGGAGTTTTGAAAACAGGGCGAGGTAAGAATCCTGTATCAGAAGCAATGGCTTCAAATATTCCTACATAGTTTCCAATAGAGTCTAATGTATGATTCACTTGAGTAATCATCAACTTGGTTAAGTAGTTAGCCTCCTTATTGATAGAGTCATACATTTCCATTTCCACCACACAACCTGGGTAGAGGAAAGGAACTGATGTTTTCCCAGAGGTAATAAACACTTGGGTAGCAATGCTTCCTATGGTGCTCTTTTGTGCCGTTTGTATATCACTACCTGTAAGAGCTTTCATAGGAGCTACTTGCAGAGATGCTGTCTTAAATGTATTCTTTGAAATTTCAAAAGCATCTTTTGCCAGTGACGATTTGTGTTCTATAGGAGTTTCTTTGCTGGTTAAAGCCTTATCATCTCCGCTATTATAACCATAAAACGAGCGATTGATATGTAAGGTTCTCATCTGTATATCTATCTCATCTACATTTTTACCAAACATCAGTTTGATAGGAGCCTCAGGGGTAGGCAGTTTGCCGAAATGCAATTTCTCTCCATCATAGAAGAATTGTTCTCCGTAGGTTTCGGCTACACGAGCTAAGAAATTATAGTGGGTTTCTTCGTATTGACACAGATAAGTAACATTACTATAAGCGGGTTCTACCCTAAAAGAAAAGTTAGAACCTAAACCTTCTTTGATAGTTTGTTCTACTACAGATTTTAAAGCGATTACTTGTTTCCCTCCAAAACTTTGTGTGTGAGGGGCAGCATCTAACAATATCGTAGGACTTTTCCCCGTTAATACAATGCTTCCTTGATTGTTTCTTTCTCTGCTAAAGCTTACATTGGTAATAACCCCTACAAAGTTTCTTTCAGGCACATCTTTCATTTCACCTCTATAAAAGAAAGTGATAGTAATACGCTTACCTAATAGATTCTTTATATGTTCCATCTGGTGATTTTCTGCTTTACCTAATGAATCATAATCTAATACTAGTAAAAAACTATGGTGTTCTACAGCTGATTGAGAGAGAGAAAAATGTTTGTATTTGGTTATATTTACCCCTCCTTCAATGGCTATTTTAATATTGGTAATATTGTTTTGTCCTGTGATTTCACTCTTTTGGATATTCTCAGAAGTGCTTGGTGGGGGGCTGACATAAGAGGACTCTGAAGCTGTAGGGTCAGCTTCAGGGGTAGTCACTTCTTTTTTGGGAGTAGCTGCTATTGGAGCAGGAGAATGGGTATTTTGAGTAGGCAAAGCATTTTTAGCGGCTTTGGCTTCATTCATATATTTAAACCCCTCGGACACGTACTCTCTCCCTTGATTGACTGTCTCTTTTGCTTTCTTTACATCGTCTCCCATCTGCTCAGCTACCACATCAGTAGCAGGGGCTACTAAATCTTCAGCATTAGGAAGGGTAGTTTTTTTATTTATCTCTGATGTCATACGAATGTTTTTTTATAAATTTATAAAATAGAAAAGCAGTGGTTATAAAAAACCACTGCTTTTAAAAGATGTTTTAGGAAACCATCCACCCAGCATCGTGTGTGGA
>NZ_CALHGG010000151.1 GCF_938029845.1 uncultured Capnocytophaga sp. | reverse complement strand
AAATTGAACAAGCAAATGGTTGGCTTGACGGATATAAAGGTTTGATAATGAGATACAAGTATCTTGATGTAACTTGGATTGGAATGCTCCTATTAGGGTTTATCCCCAAGTTCCTCAAAAAGTTTAAACACGTTTAATATGCCAGATAAGAATAATGCAAGAAGAAGTACTAAATTATTATCACTAATAATTAGTGTGTGCCTAGTTAGTGCTTGCTATATAAAGCAAAAAACAGCAGAAGAGGTGTCTGATGAACTAAACTCATTGATTTATTCAGGACAAAGGAACTCAAAATATGAAATAGATTATACTAATTCAATAATAATCTTACCAGAATATACTGATATAGAAAATCGTTTTTTAGATTATACATACCTTAGTAAAAAATCTTTACTTAAAAATAAACTAACAGGGAAAGAGATAAAGAGCTTTGAGGCTACTTTAGAAATTTCAAAAAAAGATTTTTTACACAATTATTTTGTAGATAAAGGAACTATTATAAATAGAAAAACAAAAAGGCAACTTTTATCACAGTTTTTTTTATATATGGAAAATGGAACAACAAAGTATGAATTGAATTTTGATAAAAGTAGGATGTATAGCGTTGATTTGAGTTATAAAGAAGATTTGCCCTTTGCTTCAATTGTTTATATATATGATAGAGAAGGTAATCTTTCTGAATTGATTGACAATATTTCAGTCCCCTATATAAAAAATAGTAATGTGTATGAAAAATGTGTAGGGCATAGCCAATTAAGATATTTTTTTTCAGAGGGTTCAGGCTATTGGAAATTGTATTATTACAATGCCGAAAATGAAATAGTTGGCGTAAAAGAAGAGGGAGAAATTAAACATAATTATAAAATTGGACAATGGAAATATTACAATCGAGAAGGGACAATAGATAGTGTAAAAACATACTCTATAAAAGATAGTGTTGATGTCCGATTTCCTTATTGTTTGTTTAACAAAAAAGAGCCTTGTTTTTAAAACATTACAAATATTATGGCAATAAAATTCGGCAGATGGGAAAAAATAGAGCGTAAAGAACTTATGCCCCTAAAAACAAAAATGATATAAAATGGCAGGTTAGTATTTGGGAAATGTAAATGATTTAGGTTTTACAAGATTTGCAACTATTTAATATTCGGTTTTTTAAATGAAGAAGTTCCAAAAGCTTAAGACAAAAGAAATTCTCTCTTATTGTCTGAAGAGGATAGATATTCAGATTTTTGTATTTCTGTTTTTTCTCATGGCAACCTTTGTAGTAAGTTTTTTCCGTATAGAAAAGAAGAATGATTTTATTTATGAACCTTATCGGGTTTTATGTGGAATATATTTCTTTCTATGCTTATTTTATCCAATAATTTACATACTAACTCTTGTTTTTGTAAAAAAGGAATATATAAAAAAGATAATGCTATTTTTTTTATATCTAATAACTTTTTTTCTGTCATTTTTCCTATTATATCTACTTTGAGGTGAGTATGACATAATATCTTGCTAACACATATACAGGAAGGTATAAAGTTTTAGAATAAAAAAGACTCAATCCGTGAGAGCTTTTGTATATCGAACTCACGTTAAATAAGTTTATAGTTATATAAGAATGAAATGATTATGAAAAAAAATGTACTTATAATTTTTATAGGGCTACTCCTATTAGTTTCTTGTAAAATCACTCAAGACAAAGAAAGCTATAAGATTACTTCAATAGTTTACATCACAGATTGGGGTGAAAAAGCTGTAGATAGAAAGGGAATACAACTCTATGCAATAGACTCTTTGGGGCGTACTAAGCCACAGAAAATAAAAGAAGTTAGAGTCTATGATAGAAATGCCACTTACGAGGCTAATACGTTATATATAAAATTAAGATGGACACTTCAACCAAAAACATCATATAGACTTATAATTAATGATTCATTGTTATATAACATTTCTGAGTTTGAGATTATAAAAGAAACTGTTTATACAATGCTTTCAAAGAGGGAGTTTATATATATAAAAAATTATAAAGTGAATAATATAAAAATAAGCAGTAAACACTATGGTGAACAGTTCTTATACATAGATAAAAATTTAGCTATTCCTTATAAGAAAGAATAATTGTTAAAATTTAAAATAATAGCTCGATAAATGAAAATCATCATCTTGCCTAAAAGCTAAGTATATTATATCATTTTAATGGTACAGAAAAAGCAAATCAGTATATAGATACCAATATCTCTGTCAATTATACTTTGTTAGAACTTACTATTCCCTTTTTTGATACAATAAAACAAGATAGTTTGTTAGAAAAATAGCTGAAGAGCAATCTAACAAGAAACTTTGATGAAATAACAAAGGAAAATATAATAAAATGAAAAAAATACTATTGATACTATTTATTTGCTGTACGCTCCAATGCAAAGCACAGCATAAAGAGCTTTCCATAAGTGAATCTGATAAGGAATTATTAGAGTTTCTATATAAAAACTCTAATAAAGTTAAAGTAGCACCTCATAGTTATTTTGATGAATTGTGGAATTGGGATTCAGATAATGCTACTCTAAAGCAAAAAATGAAGATGCTATTTAAAAACGACAAAAATCTCAATCAAAAGTTAAAGGAATTAGAGGAAGCTCGCATTTCCCTATATGAATATGCTTTAGAAGACGTTAAAGATGAATATCAAGAATATCATTATGTTGATGGACCGCGTTTTTCTTATCTTGTAGACAAGGGGGATTTAGAAGTAAAAAAAATCATATTGAAAATTCTCAAAGACCCTAAAATATCAAAATCTGACAAGGAAAGGATTGAAGTATACTTAAAGGCTTATCCTCTCTATTACATCTCTGACCCTGATGGTTATACCAACTTGAGAGAAGGCAAGAGTACTTCATCTAAAATTTTAGGTACAATAAAATCGGGTGAAAAAATAGAGGTACTGGATACCACGGGAGATTGGTGGCAAGTAATGACAAGAGACAATGAAATAGGCTATATCCACAAGAGTAGAATAAAAAAGAGATAAAATCTCCTATGAGAAACACAAAAAAGTTATCGTATAAAATATGAAGAAATTATTGTTCCCCGCACTAAACAGATGGTTTTGTTATACATTAGTGTTGCTATGTAGCACAATGTATGCACAACCTTGTACATTTAAAGATGTCATAGAGAGAACAACACATAATGTACCTT
The DNA here is from genome assembly GCF_938029845.1 of uncultured Capnocytophaga sp. Lineage (GTDB taxonomy): Bacteria > Bacteroidota > Bacteroidia > Flavobacteriales > Flavobacteriaceae > Capnocytophaga. The sequence continues at coordinate 1,961 of NZ_CALHGG010000151.1, read as the reverse complement.
ATGAAAAATACAACATTCATCTTGATATGTTGCAAGTTTTAAATGGTAAAAAAGATAATTTTTTAGGATTCATAGGGGTAAATCGCAAACACTTGCGCATTACTTTCACTTCCATAAAGAAGAGTGAAGAAAACAAAGATGTATATGAGGTAGAGGGTTTTAGCACTGTGATGAACAAAAACAAACGAACTTTCAAAGGAACTTTCTCTTTGCAGTCTCATTACAAATTTACTAAACCTACCTTTGAAGAACCTCTTAAAAACGGAGATATTGAGGGGTTTTCTACTTTTTCATACCAATTAGCAGAAGATGAAAAACTTTCTGCAACAGGTGTTTTTAAGGGGGAAATGCTTGTGCTTTGGAGTAAAGAAGCTAATAAAAAACCTATATATTCTAACATTTTCTTTTATACTGATGGTGAAAGAAATTACCAATTTTTTGGTACTTGGACAAGTTATAAAACTAAAAAAACTTCGGTAGCCTCTTGGGGAGAATATCGTATTCCTTGCTCTGGAGATTTTGATGGGGGTGATGGAACTTTCTATCCAACTCCTAAATATTGGCAATATGGTTGGGAGGAATTTAGGTATTGAAGAAAAAATGAAAAACACCTTGATTAACATAATTAAAATAGCTATCTATCTACTCTCTATGTTTTTTATAGTGGGTTTTACTCTTGTTTACTTTTATATGGATAGGGATGTTCGCGATGCAACAATAGAAATATATGTATATGATGAAAAACATAATCCCATAATGAATTGTGAGTTTCTGTTAGAGAATACATCCTATAAAGAAGGTGAAACAACCTACACCATTAGAACGAACAACAAGGGGTATTTTAAAATATTTCTTGAGAATAGCGCAAGCATATCAATATACTCAACCGATAGTCACACTTTTCTTTACTCTCAGGAAATCACTCAAAAAAGCACCCATTGCACCATCTTCTACAATCAGTTATGAATCATATAATCAATAAAATAATTAAGATTTCTTTCTTCTTCTATATCATTTTTCTTGTGATAGTAGCAGCCTATAGTTATTATTTATTTGTATATGAAACCCCTTGCGGAAGAACTATAGAGGGGACAGTATATGATAAACAGAAGAATATTATAAAAAATTATAAACTTTCTATTGAATATATAGAAACCACTCCTGACACTATAAAGTACGACGTTAAAACCAATGACAAAGGTTATTATAAACTTTTTTTTAAAGGAGATTGCAGAGTGAGGATATCCGCTCCTCACATACAACCTACTATCTACCATCTTTCATGTGGAAAACAACCCAACAGAAAAATAAAAAAAGACTTTTTTATTGAACCCTTTTAAGAAAGATGACACAGTACGTAACAACTCTTCTTTAACAACACATCTGGAATATTACCCCTTACCTTATAATTTCAAAAAAAGAAAAAGATTCCTGTTTTATAGTCAATAGCTAACTCTATCAAATGAAGTATTTTTTCTGTTAAGTAGTCTGTATTACTGGTATCTTCTATCCTAAAACAGTTACCTTTTGTATCTTCAACTATTTGAATAAATGTTTCTTCTGGATTTTTATATATCCTTTAGTTTTTTGTTTAATTGTATTATAACATCCATTGATTTTTATACTGTTTAGATGTACTAATGAATCTTTTCAAATCTCCGTTCAAGAGAGTTACTTGTATCCTATTTCTCCCCAATTCACTGGTGTGGTCACACAACCTATACATTTCATAGCCCACAAGAAATATGCCACCAGATTTTTCCTACTCTATACCTACTCAAAAGTATAAAATACTATAAAGCCTTTTGACAAAAAAGCGCAACTTAAACATTAAATAAAAAAAGAGCAACTCTATATCAGAATTGCTCTTTATAAGAAGGCGGCGACATACTCTCCCACAACAAGTGTAGTACCATCTGCGCTAAAAGGTTTAACTGCTCTGTTCGGAATGGTAAGAGGTG
>NZ_CALHGG010000150.1 GCF_938029845.1 uncultured Capnocytophaga sp. | reverse complement strand
ACGTCGTGAGACAGTTCGGTCTCTATCTACTGTGGGCGTTAGAAATTTGCGTGGAGCTGACTCTAGTACGAGAGGACCGAGTTGGACTAACCGCTGGTGTATGAGTTATTCTGCCTAAGGGTACAGCTCAGTAGCTATGTTAGGAAGGGATAAGTGCTGAAAGCATATAAGTACGAAACCCACCACAAGATGAGATTTCTTTTGAGGGTCGTGGGAGATGACCACGTTGATAGGTTACAGGTGTAAAGGTGGTAACATCAAAGCCGAGTAATACTAATAACCCGAAGACTTATTGTACGAAATTCTTTTTTTAGTGGATAGTGATTAGTTGTTAGTAATTAGTCATTAGTCACTAGTAGTTAACCATTAGTTTGGTGTCTTATCCAATGTAGTCAATTAAGTGAAGGATGAATGATTCATTATTCACTAAAAATACAAGTGTGGTGAAGAGCTATTCACTATTAGTTTTTCACTATTCACTAACGATTTAAGGTGGTTAAAGCGGAAGGTCTCACCTCTTACCATTCCGAACAGAGAAGTTAAACCTTTTAGCGCAGATGGTACTGCAATTTGTGGGAGAGTATGTCGCCGCCTTCTTTTAGAAAACCGAATTATTCTGATGAATAGTTCGGTTTTTTTACTATTGTTTCTAATTACTAATCACTGTATACTCCAATTTGTTAAGACGCAATTCATTGCGTCTCTACGGAATACTAACTAAGAATCTAATCACTGTAATTATGAATAATTTATCATCTCTAATTCGTCTGGTATTCTTACCTATTGTTCTTGTTGCTTGTAATTCTACAGCGGAAAAACCTCAGGAAAATAAGTCCCAGGGGGACAAGCCACAAGAATTGCAAAAAAGCAAAAAAGACACTCTTGAAAGGTCTTACTTTGAGGAACAGCTTGCTGATAGTCTTCTCCTTGAGAAAACTAAAAAGGAGGCGCTCCTTGAGGTCGTAAAACGATTTAAGGGGGAAGATTTAGATTTTTCCTATGTGATAGAAGATAGTGATACGTCCTACCTCAGTGTTTCTGTACAGATTAAGAAATACTTTGAGGATGAGGCGTATTATGCTATTATTTATACAAATATGTATGGATGGGAGCATATAGATATCTATAAGTTAGGAAATCAGTCTATAGAACATAAGGTAGCCGGAAAGCATTATCATTTTCCTACGGATACGATTTTCGATGTCAATGGGGATGGGACTAAGGATTTTTTGGTGAAGAGTCACCCGTTATCAAGCTGTTGTAGAGCAAATATTTATGACATCTATTTGTCTCCAGCAGCTAAAAAGGAGGTGGTGACAAGCTATATAGACTTGGTAAATCCTACTTTTTATCCTCAAGAAAAACTCATCAGAGGGGTCGAATATGGACACCCTGGTTGGACAGGACTCTACAAATATCGTTGGAGAGGAGAGTGCTTAGATACTTTGGAGTATATTTATCCCGATCCTACCACTAAAGGACGTACTTTTATCAAAATGCATACCTCATCTGACTTCTTTCTAAAAAGAAATAATATAAGAAAGGGTACACTCCTCCCATCACTCCCTGAAGAATACAAAACAGTAGAGGACTTAGACTGGTTTCTCCTTTATGGAGAGGGAACATTTGATACTGATTTTTGATTTATACTTGATAATTATACCTAACTTATATGAAACCCTATTTTTACCTTCTATTTTTGCTATCGCTTTCTTTAGCAGGGCAAACCAAGGACGCCCAAAAACGTTTGTATTATAATATTATGGACAATGGTAAGCAACTTTATATTATGGGAAAATACCAGTTGGAATTAATCCCTTATGATGAGGCTTTTGATTCCCTTGTAGTAAAGCGAAATCTGGTTGATTTTGCTAAGAAAAATCATTTTACAGATACTATTGTTAAGAAAAATCCGAAGCTGCCCTATCCTCATTATTATCTTCCTTATTATAAGAAAAATAAGGAGGATCACTGGCAGAATACAATGGTATATTACATAGGTAAGAATACTGATAAAGGGAAGTGGTCATTCATAGCGACAATTTCTTCGGTGGCAGAAAAACCCTCTGAGGAGATTGATACCGAGATGATACAGCTGATATTAGAGAAAAAGGTATTGAACGAAAATCATTTAGGAGGGCGTTTCTTTAATTTTCTCGGAAGAAAAGTACCCCTGATGGACGAATGTTATTGGCGAGGAGTCAATATTGTACGCTGTCCCACCAAGGGTGAAATGAACTGGAGCTTGCATCCCTCCTTAGCCGAGGCACAACTATCTCTTCGGCTTCAAAAGGAGTGGGGCGATATGATTCCCTTGGAACCTAACTATACCTATAACCGTACCTCAGAACAGCAGAAAACGCTTATTTTTGAAGGAAAGCCTTCACAGGTTACGGAAGTTATCTATAATGTACGTTATCAAGATCCTGTGCTAAAGAGCTATCATAAAGATACGAAACTGATTGTCTATTATATAGCTACGATCGTACGAGGTCAAGCAATTGCTTGTGTGATCAGCTATTGGGACTATAATGAACGACTGCCTGATACAGGACTACCTGAGTTTGTTTCTCAGTTTGTACGACTACCCAAAGGGGCTTAGAGCTATTGGAGTACTCGTAACATAGTTTGAGCTTTATTTTCCGTTTCCTGCCATTCGCTTTCCTCTTGGGAACTACTGTTTATTCCTCCCCCCACATATACAAATATCCCTTGGTCTGTGAGTTGGGCACATCTGAGATTGACAAATAGGTCTATAGAGCGATGCTCTCCCAAATAAGTCAAACCACAATACCCTGCATAAAATTCTCTTGAATAACCTTCATTCTCAAGGAGAAAATCACGAGCTTTGTCTGTGGGAAAGCCACATACGGCAGGAGTAGGGTGTAGGCGCTCAACAATTTCTTGGATAGCTGTATTAGGGGTGATTTTAGCGGTAATTTCTGTACAGAGATGCCAAAGTCTTCCTGCACGCACGTCGTGTACTTTTCCTATAGATAAATCAGTGGTGAGAGGTTCTAGTACTTGGGTGATTGTATCTGTTACAATCTTTTGCTCTCTATATTCTTTTTCAGTCCATAGGGGGCTTTCGCCTTCGACAAAGGGCTTGGTTCCAGCCAGTGACATAGTATGAAGTGTATCACCTGTAACTTTTATCAAAGTCTCAGGGGTAGCGGCTAACCAACGGCCTACTTTTGGGTGTGAAAAAACATAACAAAAGGCCGTAGGATATAGTGTTTTCAAATCTTGGAAATAGGTAAGGAGCGATTTTTGATTACTATGGTAAGCAATTCTGCGGGAAAGTACTACCTTTTCTAACCTATGTTCTTCTATGGCTTTCAGTGCTTTCTGGAAAAGGGTATGATAGTGTTCTCTATCACCTTGGGTGGGGATAAGAGCTGTACTAAGTAAGGGCTTTTCAGCTGAGAGTAGGGGAGTAGTGAGGTGATTCTCTTTCCTTAGTAGCAAAGGAGTACCCCCATGGAAAGGGCACATTATAAAACCATCTTCCTCACAGAGATTGCTTGTATATAAGGTATCATTATTCTGGTAGATAAGGTGAATATCTGTGCTATTGGGATAGCTAAACAAAGCAAAAGGTAGCCCTCTTAGGGCAACCTCCTTTGCTTTTTCTAAAAATTCTTCTTTAGATTGGTTCATTTTTTCTTAGTGATTATGGTGGTGTGTTTTCCATAGGAAACAAGTTTACCTTCCTCGTCAGTGATTTTTACATCCCAGTGTTGCAGTGTTTTTCCCTTATGGATTAGGGAGGCTTTGGCAAAAACTTGCTTACCCAGCTCTACCCCACGAACATGGTTCATGATAATGTCTATCCCTAAAACTAAGTAGTTTTCAGGATCTGGATTTGCCAGTAACATGGCCGCAATACTACCTGTAGTTTCTGCCAAGGCTGCCGAAGCCCCTCCATGCAGGATGCGATTGGGTTGGCAAGTCTTTTCATTGACAGGCATTTGTGAGATTATGTAGTCTTCGCCTATTTCTATAAAGCGAATTTCAAGGAAGTCTATGAGGGTACTCTGCCCCATAGCATTGGCTTTTTCTAATAAATGGTTATTCATAATCTTATAGAATTAAAAATAATTAAAGTTATAAGGGTTCAAATTTGGTGTAATGTCTTAAGGGTATAGCTGTTTTTTCTTTGGGTAAATCCTTTGCCCTGCCAAAAAAATCTTCTTGGGTTCCATATTCATCTTTGTAGAGAAAATTACCCGAGGAAGCGTCTATATAATAGATTCTATGGACTAATTCTTCTTCAGCAAGTATATTAAATCTTATTGTGTATATGTATCTCCAATCCTTGGGATAAACCTCAGCGCTCCCTCTTGTGATTTCCATATAATAGGGGGTATCTCTTTTAGAAAAATATATATCCACCTCAAAAGTTTGAAGAATTATCCTTTGGAGGTCTTCTATACTGATTTTGTAATCTTTGTCGTGATCAATCTGCTTATAGACCTTTCCCTTTTTAAAAAGATATTCCTTTCCTATCGGAAAATTCTGAAAATAATGTACTTTCCTATAAATATCTCCCTTTTTTGTAAAGAAATTACATGTTTTTATGTTTGATTTCTTAGGAAAAATCCATTCTATATATCCTTTTTCATCTATAAACTGAAGTATAGCAATACTATCTTCTTTGTAGAATTCATATTCTCCATCTTCATTGTATTTCTTGAATTTTTTTACATCAAAAAGTGTTGCAAGACTATCTTTTTTATAATTAAGAGGAGTAAGTTGTCCTCTACAAACGTTAGTGAACAAAAATAAGAATAAAAAGAATCGAACTTTCATAGAATTACTTAGTTTTTATCACGATTTTATTATCTGACAAATAGAAAATGGTGTCATTCTTTTTCTCTTTTATGTAATCAATGTATTTTTTATCCGAATATATAGTGTCAATATCCAAACTCTTTACTAAGGCTACATCTTCTTTTAGTTCTGATGGGGTATATTCCAAAAATCCATCAGCCCTATTCCAAAGAAATCCTTTTAGCTTCCCCTGCTTATCATAAAGTGAAATGGTTTTTATAAGTAATCTTCCATAATTATTTTCTATAAATCCATTGGGGTTATATTGATAATCTTTATCTATTCTTTCAGTTTGGATAACCTTAAAATCACTTTTCGGGGCACTGCATCCTATCAGTAGAAAGCTAATAATGACACTTAATTTAGTAATAGAGTGGTTTGTTGCTTTGTCAGAGGGAGGTATTTTTTGTTTTTCCTTTTTTTCAAAATAGCATATCCCTATATAAAAGGCAAAAATGCAGATTCCGCAGGGGATGATAGAGCTATATACTACTGCTGGGTTAATCTCCTCTTTCAAATAGGTAGACCAACAAGCCTCCCGATCCATAAATTCTATCCTATTGATATATAGCCAAAAAGCTAAAATAATTAGGAGTAATATATACTTAGCGATAGATTGTCTAATAGGTTTACAAAAAATGCTATATACAAATACTATACAGAATTGGATAGGCATAAAAATAGAAATACCTGTAATAACATCACTTTTTGCGTCAATACAAGAATACCCATCAGGCAAGAAAAGTATCATTTGAATAGCACCTATAATCACAGATAGGGCACTTATCTTTATACTTTCTTTCATTATTAGTTAGGTTTTGTAAGTTCTATCATCTTTGGGTACGAGCTATAAGCTCGTACCAGCGACTAAAGACAGTCCCATTTTCTTTGCTTTCTCAAGCATAAAGGGGTATGCCTCTTCGTAGGAGTTGCCTATAATACCCTCTAGAATAGCTTCTTTGATAGCTTCTTTGAGCTGACCTACCTCGCGAGAGGGGCTAAGACCAAAGAGTGCCATAATTTCCTCCCCAGTGATAGGAGGTTGAAAGTTACGAATATGGTCTTTTTCTTCTACTTCTACCACTTTTTGGCGAACAATTTGGAAATTCTGATGATATTTCTTGTACCTCTGTGGGTTTTTGGTAGTGATATCGGCTTCGCAAAGGGTCATGAGTGCTTCAAAATCATCACCCGCATCAAAAAGTAGGCGCCTAACTGCTGAATCGGTTACAATATCCTGCGCTATAATGATGGGGCGAGAGCTCATAGTAACCATTTTCTGAACAAACTTCATCTTCTCGTTCTGAGGGAGACGTAGGCGCTGGAATATCTTGACTACCATTTTCCCTCCTACGAACTCGTGACCATGAAAAGTCCAACCTATTTTCTTGTCAAATCGTTTGGTAGGAGCTTTGCCTATATCATGCAATAAGGCAGCCCAGCGAAGCCATAAGTCGTTAGTGTTCAGTGAGATGTTATCCACTACCTCTAAGGTATGCCAAAAATTATCCTTGTGGCGTTGTCCTTCCTTTTCATCGACTCCTTGTAGGGCGACCAATTCGGGTAAGATCATTGAGAGCAAACCTGTTTCATAAAGTAACTTAAAGCCTACCGAAGGGCGAGCGGAAGCAAGTATCTTGTTGAGCTCCTCCGCAATACGCTCATTGGAGATAATCTTGAGTCGCTCCTTGTTATCAGCAATGGCTTGTAGGGATTTCTCTTCTATCTGAAAATTCAGTTGGGTAGCAAAGCGAATAGCCCTAAGCATACGTAAAGGGTCATCGGAATAGGTTATATTAGGTTCTAAGGGAGTACGAATAATTTGGTTTTGTAGGTCTTCAATTCCAGAAAAGGGGTCAATTAGTTCTCCAAAAGAATCTTGGTTTAGGGAAATAGCCAGAGCGTTAATAGTGAAGTCACGGCGATTTTGGTCATCTGCAAGGGTACCATCCTCCACTATGGGCTTACGAGAATCCTCCCGATAGCTCTCTTTACGTGCCCCTACAAACTCAATATCTATGCTATCGGTCTTAATCATAGCAGTGCCGAAGTTCTTGAATACTGATATTTTAGGATTGTTGGGTAGTTGAGCAGCTACTTTTTCAGCAAGCTCAATCCCACTACCTAGAGTAACTATATCAATATCTTTGGCAATACCTCTTTTTAGTAGTAAATCACGAACAAAACCTCCTACGACGAAGCATTTTTGACTGTTTTGGTCAGCAATTTTAGAAATAAGTTCAAAGATGGGGGCTGTAAGTGATTGGGAATAATTCATTATGTATTTTTTCAGTGGTACAAAGATAATTATTTTTTTTCAAATATTTACACCTGATTATCAATATATTATTCAATGACTATTTCGGGTTATATATAAGTATTTTGACACAGATTTGACACAGCTCCGCTGTTTCTGTTGTTTCTGTAAATTACTGGTTTTAAAATAGTTTTGCGGTTTTCCTCCTCCCTTCGCAGTTTTAAAGCCGTTCGCAGTTGCAGCCTCTGGCTGCCAAAAAAAAGCCATAGGGCGCAGCCCTATACCGCTTTAAAACGATTCCCGAAGGGTACGACTTTGGCGCAGCCCCTCGCTTCCCCTATACACCCCCTTCAAACTTCTAATATTTTTGGAAACTTTGGAAACCAAAGCGAAAAGGGCGTGTTTGCTATCTTTATTCTTTCTCTCTATATTATTATATATCAATATATTATAAAGAGAGAAAAGGGTATAATAAAAGGGGGTAAAGTGGTTTCCAAAAATGGTTTCCAAAAATTTCCGACTATTTGACTTTGGAAACTTTGGAAACCAAATTTTATTGCCTTGGTTTCTAAAAAATAAGCTGGTGTTCCTTCTTTATATAGAATACAAACTTTTCCAGCTCCTGAAATATCTTCTTTGTCTTCTCATTAAGGACTATTGCGGTCGCTTCGCTTTGTGAATACTTGTCTGGTTCCTTGGGCAATATATAGGAAGTACGTTTTGTATTCATCTTCTCTATAACCAATTGGTTAAATTCTTTCAAAAGCGTTCTTATCTTCTCTACACTTCTACGAGACTTCTTTTGCGCAATGAAATTACTTATCCTTTCAGATTCCTTTACAAAACTTGTTGTTTTCTGTATAGATTCCAAGGAATAACCATACCAAGCGTTTTGTTGATAGATGTTTTCTTGAAAATTATTTACATCAAGGGTTTGTAATAATTTTTTTATAACCTCTTTATCCTCATAGCTTAGTCTTTTTCTTTTATAATACTCAAAAGATACTATTAGGGATACTCCCACTGTTGCTGAAACTATAGAAAAGCTATCCAAAAAGGATAATGTACTTGATAAAAACATAACTTAAATATTTAGTATTACACAGCAAAAATACTAAATATTAATAACATAGGAAATACTATTCGTTATTTTTTTCTGTTTTTATTAGCTTTTATATAGTTCCCTTCAAGGTAGCTATCAGAAAGGAAAAATCTATTCTTTTATTTTCTTCTGTGGATATATCAATTCTTTCCAATAACTGTTCCTTTGTCAAATCATCTAAATTATCTATTTCATATCTGTTATTTATACAAAAATCAATCAATAAAGGTAAATATGTATTTACTAAAGGTTTTGCTTTCTCTTCATAAAGAGGAGAAGGAACATTATTGGCATATAATAGGCATAATATTAGATTTTTGAACTCACTAAAAAATGAAAACCTTCCACTATTTTTCAAATAATGATCAGCTAATATTGTACTATACAACTCAAAACCTAATATATATCCAGAATTCTTGATATCATTATCCATCTGATTTGTATGTTCTTTAATATCTTCTCTAAGTTTTTCTAATTTTGTATATGTTTTTTTTAGTTTGTCTATTTCCTTTTTCATCTGAAATACACTAAATATTTGCCAGCCCAGTAAAAACGTAACTAATATACCTAAAATACCAACTAATGCTCCATATACATCAAACTCATAGGGAGCAACCCTTATATTAAACACAAAAAAGTTAATAATACAAGTAATAATAGCTATTATTGATAAGATTATACTTATAGTTCCCTTCTTCATAATTAATTGTTTAATATCTCTAAGCTGTTATCCCCAAAGATAAGTTTCATTACTTGATCTTTCTTATCTTTTTTGAGTTCTATTTGCAAAATGGCTTTTATATCTTCTTCGTTTTCTTTATTATACGATCCCTTATTGGGATATGTTATAATATCCACTATATCCATTTTAAAAAAAATAGCTATTTGCAATAATCTGTCAATAGTTAAATCTCTCTCACCTCTCTCTAAGAGACTATAACTTCCCTGTTCTATCTCTAAAAATTCAGCAATACTTTTCTGTGTAATCTTCTTATTTACACGAATTTTTGAGATATTCTCTAATATTTTCTCTTTAGTAATCATAATAGACAAATTTAAGTAATTAATTTTCAATAATATATATTTAAAAAAGATATTTTATTTCAAAAAATAATATTTTATATTGCATATTGAAATATTATTCGTAAATTTGCACCTGTAAATGAGTATCAAAATAAGTACCAAAATGAGAATTAGCCTAAGAGAAGATATAAAAGAGGAGGTAAAGAAAAACCACGTAGGCAAACTATCTACAGAGCTGAATGTAACGCCTAAAGCAATTTATGGTTGGCTATATCGTGATAGTGATATGTTGACACATTATTCCACTTTGTTGGCTTTAAAAAAACTGTTGAAGAAACCTATCAATGATTTAATCAATATTGAACGCTGTTAATTATGGAACAACATATAAACGAATTGGTGGAAATACTCACCACAACAGAGGGAATCACCTATGTTACTTACCGTGTGGAGCAGGGGAAAGTATGCTTTTCTTTCTTCTTCGATTCGTATCAAGTCTTTAACCTCTTGGACAAGGCTATGCCTAATGAGTGGCGTATAGATCTCTTAGGAGAATGCAAGCTGTGTTACCTCTCTTACGAGCTGTCTTACTTGGAGCGTTATTTTAAGTTTCAACAACTGGTGAAGGCCGCTTTTTTCATAGATGATTTTATAAATATATTTTGCAATAAACACTAATCCATTAGCTACTGAAAAGCCGTGTTCTTCTGCGCAATATAGACACGGCTTTCTTTTTCAGTGGCTAATAAAAACGGGTAGCAATGGACATCAACTTAGAACAACTTAAGCAGGAACTTTGGAATGCAACCGATTACGGCCGTCAGTTTTTTGAAGACGAATTTGCCTCTGAAATAGCGCGCAATCGTGGACGCCTCAAAGGTTTTGCCGTACGTACTGAGGATAAAACTGGTTCCTGCCATATTAACCAAAAAACAAGTGATAAAGGCCCTGCCCCTTATACCTTTACAGATTTCGGGGTAGAAAATAAAGGTATGAATGCGATTGATTACGTCGTAAAACGTGATCATTGTACCTTTTGGGAAGCCCTGAAAAAACTATGTAGCCAATATGGGGTGCCACTTCCTGAGGGTAATAAGGTAACTCCCACGGTGGAATTTTCCTCTAATGTGGAGGAGGACGAAGGTTTTTGGAAAGTCAATTTTTCTTCTTCTTACAAAAACAAGAAACTACTACAACGCTTGTTCCCTTTCTATACAGAGGAGCTTTTAAAGGAATATGTTTTTAAGGAAATAGAGAGCTACCAGACTGTTGGAGTGAATGAAAAGGGTAACAAATACAAAAAAACAACTATTGCCAATGCTGATTTTCCTATTTTTGGTTATGACAAGGGGGATTATGTAAAGATATACCAACCTTATGCCCCTAAAGGAGACGCTTTTATACACAAACATTCGTTTGTTGGGGATAAAAGCGGCAAACGTATCATATATGGCTGGGATCGGCTCTTTGAAAAGGTGGAATATGAGACCATACAGCACGTTATCAAGGATCTGAAAACAGTAAGAAATAGTGAGACGAAAAAGGATCTTTTGGCTCAATTGGACAAACTAAAGTTGGAAACAGTAATCATCGCTACAGGAGGCACGGACGGCATTAATATTGCCTCACTGGGGTATGATGTGATTTGGTTCAACTCCGAAACGGAGGTAATCAATAGCCAAGAGTATTACGAGCTTTCCCAAATAGCCAAAAATATCTATTACATACCCGATTTGGACGAAACAGGCGTTAAGCAAGCGGTACAGATAGCCGATAGCTTCTTAGATATAAAGCTGGTTTGGCTGCCCAAGGATCTGAAATATTCCAAGAAAAAAGACTTTGCCGACTGGTTGCGCCGTGAGAAGAATGCAGGTAAGGAGATTCTTCAAGCTATCTTCGCCAAAATGCTCCATCAGGCGCTAAACTTCCGTTTTTGGACGTTCTCTGACAAGGGTACTGTACAGTTCAATCCTACTAAAATCATTCACTTTCTGCACCTCAAGGGCTTTTATACCTTTGCTTCCAACTATTCTGAGCAAAAGGAGGACGAATGCGAATTTGTCAGCCTCAAGCAGGGCAAATTAGAAAAAATACTCAGTACAGCTATTAAGAAATATGTATTGGAATGGATTGACAACAAGGTATATAATGAGCAGGTACGCAACCGAGTGTTTTCGGCAGCAGCTTTCCAACCTTCACACCTTAAAATGCTTCCTATATTTGACAAAGACATTACTAACTACGGGCGTTCGTATCAGTGGTATTTCTTCGCCAACGAGGCTATAAAGATACAAAAGGATAGCATTGCTTCCTACAAGTATTCGGGAGCGCTCAAGGTGCAATTTTGGAAAGATGAGATCATCAACCATAACATATCCTTACTAACGCCCTTTTTTGAAAAATATACCGATGAGCAGGGACGTACACGTATCAAGATACTGAATAAGGATAGCAATTATTTCAAAGTATTGATTAATTCCAGCCGTATCTATTGGGAGAAAGATGCTAACGAAGCGCATAAGGACTTAAACCCTTTTGGAATAGCCAGCGAAAACCTTAGCGAAGCAGAAAACTACGAACAGGAATTGCACCTGATGAATAAAATCTACTGTGTGGGCTATATGCTACACCAGCACAAGCGAGAATCAGAGAGCTTTATCGTAATAGGCACTGACTACAAGGGAGGAAACAGCGTAAAGGGATCCTATGGAGGTACGGGAAAGTCTTTTTTGGTCAATGGCATTCGCAAAATGCTAAATAGTAAATACATTGACGGGAAAACACTCGGCAATAACAAGTTCCCTTACGATAAGGTAACAGAAAAAACACGTTTGGTTTTCTTGGACGATATGAATTTCAATCAGGATTTCCGAGATTTCTACAACAAAGTAACGGGGGACTTTGAAGCCAACCACAAGGGAGGAAAGATCTATTACATTCCCTTTGAGCGAAGCCCGAAAATGGCAGCTACAACCAACTATGTTCCCGATTTTGAGGAAAGTTCCTTGGTTCGCCGCTTGTTGTTTTACCAAAATGGAGACTATTACCACGCCAAAACCCCTAAGAATGATTACCTCTTTTCACGAAAGATTTCCGATGACTTTGGCGGGCGTGATATAATGAATAGTGATTACAGTGCGGAGGAGTGGAATGCCGATTATAATTTTCTGTTCAACTGCTTACAGTTTTACCTATCGTGCGACCAGCCTATCATGGCACCTTTAGAAGCCTTGCAGAACAGACGTGCATTGCTCTCTATTGGGGATAATTGCTTGAATTTCTTCAATGATTATTTCGCCGATGAGGCAAAACTCAATCACTGGATAAACAAGCCTGAATTTGTCCGAGAGGCAATCGGTGAGCTGGGCAACAAATACACTCCTTTCCAAGTGTATAAGAAGTTACAAGAGTATTGTAATATCCATAAATGGGAGTTACAGAAGGCTAAGCGCAAAACTGAAAATGGCAATTCCTTAGAGCATTTCTATATAGATACTAAGCAGCTGGGGGATATACCCGTCATAGAAGAGCCAACGCAACCTTCGCCCTCTCCCGCCCCGCATATAACCGATAACCTAAGTCAAGAAATAGATTTTTAAGTATGAAAATTATTGACCTTTTTAGCGGAATTGGGGGCTTTGCTCTGGGCTTTCAGAAGGCAGGTTACCAATTCACAGAGCACTATTTTAGTGAGATCGACAAAAACGCTATTGCTAACTATAAATACAATTTTCCAAATGCAAAAAACCTCGGAGATATTACCGCTATTCAGTCCGCAGATATTGCAGGAGCAGACATTATCACATTCGGATCGCCTTGCCAAGATTTCAGCCTTGCTGGAAAGCGCGCTGGACTTAAAGGAAACAAAAGTAGCCTTATCGCACAGGCAATTGCCCTCATTGCTCACGTCCGACCAAGTATTTTTATCTGGGAAAATGTTAAAGGAACATTCTCCTCAAATGCTGGCGCAGACTTTTGGGCAATTCTCCAAGAATTTGCCAACATTGGGGGTTATAGACTTGAATTTCAATTGCTTAATACAAAGTGGCTTTTACCCCAGAATAGAGAGCGGATTTACCTTATCGGACATCTTAGAGAAAAAAGTGTCCCAGGAGTATTTCCTATCGGAGAGAATGATAAATTACCTAAGGGAAAGACAAGGAAAGAAAATAGGAAAAGTACAAGTATCAAAACTTCACTTGCACGAACAATAACTGCCCGCTACTCCAAGATGGGGAGCAATGATACTTATATAATCCCCAAAGTTGCAGCCACACTCACAGGTGGAGGACACTCAGGAGGATTGCACTCAGATATGACTATTATACAGATAAACCCTTCTACTGAATCCAATGGCAGGCAGCCCTATCAACAAAATAGAGTTTTTGACGAAAAAGGAATAAGCCCCGCTCTAACAAGACACAATTCTGACTTTATTATAAAGCAACGTTCGCAAGGTAAAAATAAAGGTGCAAACCTCAAAATCTGCCCTACTATATCGAGTAATGCTTTTCAAGAAAATAACTTACTTGATGGAGTACGTAGATTGACAGAAATAGAATGTGAACGCCTACAAGGGTTCCCCGACAACTGGACACAATATGGCGATTACAACGGCACAATAAAACCTATTTCTAAGACACAACGCTATAAGCTCATAGGTAATGCCGTAACCGTTGATATAGTAACAATGATTGCTAAACGATTAAAATTTATAGAACAATGAAAAAAAAAGATAAAGAAATTTACTTTAAGAGAGGCGATAAAGTAAGAATAATCAATCTGAATAAGGAAGGTATAATTATTAGTATTGCTTACATTAGTTATGAATCTCTAAGTTACAATGTGGAAGTTTGTGGATCTACAGTTGTAGTAAATATAAACAATTTAGAAAAAATATAGAATATGAAAACCATAAAATTCCGTGCTAAAACCAAAAAAGGAGCGTGGATATATAACTTAGCTCCTTTAGTTCCTGTCTCTGTCTTTGATATTGCAGAGATTGATAGGGACACCCTCACCCAGTTCACAGGCCTACATGACTGCCATGGGGCCGAGATCTACGAGGGGGATTTTCTGAAAGTCAATCTATCTGAGGGGTACAAAATGCGCTTGGTATGCTACAACGAGGACGTAATGGGCTTTTGCTTGGCTCATTTGGAGGATTGGAGCGACCCTTTTCTATACAATCTATATCAGTTCTCTTTCAGTTGGTGGGAGCGTTTTAAGAATGATATTGAGATCATTGGCAATAGGTACGATAACCCCGAAATATTTAACCAATATACTAAGTAAAGATGAGTTTAACAAGAATATATCCCTTTACCTTGAGGCGCACCGCTTTTGTTGTAAAAATGGGTATCGTGTGAGTGCCGAAGCTATAGGGTACAGAATCCCCTTTGTAAGGATTGTAGTTTCGGAGCCAGGAAGGGAGGAAATCAAAGGATCAAAAACCTATACACAGGAGGAAGCTCAGCTAAAAATTTATGAGATTTGTTTGCATATCTATCAGAAAATGACTAACTTGCACGCTCAAAACAACAAAACTAAATGAAAATTCTCAAACCCATAAAAACCAAAAAGGATCTCTTCTCCCTGTACCTCTCCCAGTACAGTGAGAAGAACATACGCGCCTATATCAACGATATTATCCAGCAGTACAGACCCAAAGCCAATGCCTACTGTAAGAACGTAAGCCGTCAGGAGTTCCTGACCTTTGTTGAACTCTACGGCTTGCCCAATGGCTACACCCTCTCGGAGGAACTCCAAAACGAGATAAAGACAAGAAACCTAAAAGTGTAAATCAATGAAACAAGAATATTTTTTATCATTCAATGGAAAGGCTATCTATTTTAAAGAAAATCAAAATGAATATTGGATAGCTATCAAGCCTATATGTGAAGCACTAAATGTTGATTACATCAGAGCTTACAAAAACCTTACAAAAGACGAATTACTTTCTCAACTATTGTCTGAACAGACAATGGTTGGTGCAGATGACAAGAAAAGAAAAATGGTTTGCCTTCCTGAAAAATTTATTTATGGTTGGATTTTTTCCTTGCGGTCAAAATCGGAAGAGCTAAAGCAATATCGTATTAAGTGTTATGATATTCTATTCAATTACTTTAATGGAGCTATTATAGGAAGAAAGAAAATACTGAAAAATCAATCGGATACTCTCTTAGAGATAAATCGGATAGAAAAAGAATTACAAAAAAATGATAACTATCTAAGAATGTTAGAACTAAAGCAAGAAAACAAAAGACTTGGGAGATTACTTAAAACAATAGATAAGAAAGCTATTGCCGAAGACCCTTCCTTATTCTAATAACTATTAACCCCTATTGCAATAGCTATTAACAACTATTGCGCTTTGGTACAGTTTTTGTATTGTGATATGGAAAATAATTTGTATCTTTGTCCCCAAAATATAATAGCTTTGTTTGATCAAATATGAAAAAAGTGGTGTTACATCATACTTGTAGCCGAGAAAATGGAGAGGATTTTGTAAGAGAAAACGCTCCTTTTTTGGCTAAGGATAACCCACAAAATAGAAAATATCAATTCTTAGGTACTGGATATTATCTTTGGGAAGATGATATAGAACAAGCAAAGCACTGGGGAGAAGTTCATTATAAAAACTCTTTCTTTGTTGTGGAGTTTGAATGTGATATAGAAGAGGTAGATATTTTAAACTTAAATGAAAGAGATGGGCAGAAAGCGCTTTTTGAAATGATAAAAAATATACAAACAGAGTTTGGTGTAAATCTGAGGAAATTACCTTTAAGTAAGATCTTTGAGGTAATATACAGAAGCAAAATCACTTTTAACTACAAAACAATAAAGGTCAAAGATGAGTTTTCTTCAAGAAAAAGACAAGAAGCATTTAAATTTACCTCAGTTAAAGACAATTTTACCTACTTAGGAGGTGTTTATTTTTACTTTTTTAAAAATAAAATAGATTTTGGTTCAAGAAAAATATACAGTTATGACACATAATAATCATTTACAGGCTTTCAAAGAAAGTTTAAAAAATATAGACAGAGAAGAATTTTTAAAACTTCTTGTAGATATAGAAGCTGAGCCACAAGATGAAAATGAGCTAACTGTAGGCGAATTTTTGGACTTGATGAAGGGAAAAATTTGCTTTTCTGATACAGTTATTACAAATAATACAGCTTCTAAACCTGTCTTTTTCAATAATTCAAATTCAATACTTTTAGCAGATAACTTTCCTAATGCTAAGGCTATTACTTGTGCCCAAGAAGTAAATTATACTTATAACTACAATAATACACAAGTAGAATTTAAAAATACTATAAAAGCAGCGTAAATTATGAAGCGACAACCCAAAATATCTTTAGAAGGAACTTTTGTACAAAACCTTTCCTTTAAGCGTAAGCATAGTGATGAACCTATATTAGAGACAAAAATTGCTATTTCTCCCTATGTAAATTTTGATGAAGAGCAAGACAAGAAGTATATGGTTATGTTTGATGGAAAATTTGAAAATAGTTTGTTTGATTTGAGCTTACAATTTGTAACTATTTTTAGTACAGAAGAAACTATTGATGAAGAATTTAAGACCTCTGAACTTGTAAGAGTAAATTCTTTAGCCATAGCATTTCCCTTTGTGCGCTCTTTTATCTCTACATTTTCTATCAATGCGGGTATCCCTCCTTTTATACTACCTGCTTACAACTTTTCAGAAGAAGAATAAATCATTCATACACAATATTTTACAAAAACTTTCACCCCTCACGTGAAAGTTTTTTTGTTTTTCCCTTGTTTATTCCAAAATTAGTTGTACCTTTGCATCGTTCCAACAAGAGCAACACTTGTTTAAAGTTGCAAATATATTTTTTACGATATATCCGTGAAGGTGTCGTATAGCAGTAATGCTATACAAACAAATGCGTAAGCTCTTGTTGGAACAACACCCACTCACGGATACCTTATTTTTATATACTATGTTCCAACAAGAAACCAACCCCGCTGTGGTGAATAATAGTAGCCCCAGCACTTACTGTTTTGACGTGGAAGCGGTCAATGAGTTCTTCACAAAGGAAATCAGCGTACCTGAATTTACCCGCTATATGCGTATGCTGATCTACGAAACTACCCGCCTGCACTTGCGCTATTGCGAAATAGCCTCCGGAGAGCTTTCCGATGATGTACTACTGGCATACGATCACCTCAATAGCCTTTCTGAGGTGCTTAATCCCTATTTCACTAACTCTAAATTGTAAAGCTATGGACTTGAGAACATTATATTTTGTAGGACAACGTGTGTTTTTTGCACAATTGGGAGTAATAGAAGAAGTTGAGATAAAGGAAATATACCTCACAGTATCTGATCGAGGAGGAATAGATCATTTTGAAACCCGTTATTTGGTTAGAGATAAGTATTTTGCAGCCTTTAATGTTGATGAAAAAGAGCTTTTTTCCTCCAAGGAAGAACTTCTAAACGCCTTAGCAGGTGATGAATTTGTTGTTGTACCTTTAAAAAACTAAACGATGAAGACAGTAAAATACTATCACTTAGATATAGCTGGAGAGCTGCGATATACTGAAACTCGTTATTACCTCTTTGGCTGGCTCATCTATACCTTTTGGTATAGGAACATATAAACTCAGGCAATTTTTTTTTGAATTTTTTCCTCCTCCGCACCGAATACGCGGGGGAGGTTTTTTATTTGGTATAATTTTTGTACCTTTGCTCCTCAAAAAGGAAAGCTATGATTCTTACACTAAAGAATAATTTTTTTGATGTTTTTGGAGCTATCAGTAATTTTTCTCTTCGTGATTTTACTTGGAACACCTATATCAGATATGCTATTCCACAGATTAAAAATTCAATTGAGATCCTAAAGAGATCCGAGAAACAACGAAAGGAACTCACTACAGAAGAACTTCAAATGGAGATTGCTTTTGCCCAAGAGCTTCTTTCCCACCTTCTGAAGATTGAAATACTCCTACAAGAGATAGATGAAGACGAATTTAAGCCTGTAGCACTGCATTTTATAAAGGCACTCAAGCGTTACCAACTATCTTTAGAGGACGAATTAGAAAACAAGGTTTTCTTCTATAATGCTCGTATTAATCAATCACGTATCATCGCTAAATATTTGGACTAACTATGAAATACCAACAAGGAGATATTGTAGAGGTCAATTTTTTCTTACCTAATGGAGAATTTAAACCACACCCTGCTTTGATTATTTCCAATAATCATCTTCAAGAAATAGAAGAGGGGTGTATTTACTTGGTACTGATTTCGTCCAAGAACTACAATGAAGAATTTAGTTACCCGCTCTCTGATGAGATGTTGAGCTTTAAGCTGTCAAAACAAAGCTATGTAAAGAGTCATATCCTTTCAGGGAATACTACAAGGGATATTGTCCGTAAAATGGGGTATATAAAGAAACCTTATTTTGAGGAAATAAGAAAAAAGGTAATAGAATCTATTTTTTGATTTTTATAATACAATAAAAGCCGCTTACATAAGCGGCTTTTTTTATGTCTTCTCCTTAGTGTATTAACAACACATTAACGCAAAGATTACCCAAGACTTCCCTATCCTGCCCGAAAGTGCCTAATCCTGCCTTTTTCCTTGAGGGCTGTTTTATCTTTGTGGCTCAAAAATTAAGTAACACTAAAATCATTTATGTATGCTTCCCTAAACAATGTTCATTATCGCGAGGTGCGCTCGGATTATCCCTCGGATATATTCCCCAAAGCAGCTTGTAAGCGAACCGAATTAGGGGACGGCGATACGTTCTTTTCGGTGAAACAGATTGTAATTGCTATTGACACCTATTACACTCAGTGCCGCAGAATTGCGAAGCTCCTCAAGGGGGACACCTTACAGGCTACTTGTAGGAATATACATCAGTTTCTTTATCATCATTTCCAATATAAGGCCGATAGCGAGGAACAGCAATTACGCTCCCCCGCTTGCTCCTGGGCACAACGCTTTATAGGGATTGACTGCAAGAGCTATACCATATTGGCAGGAGCAATTATCAAGGCTTTAGGATATAACAGCTATGTACGGCAGATCAAGCAGCCTTACAGCTCTTACCCCGACCAATATACTCATGTATATCTGATTGTGCCTATTTCTCAAAAGGACAATGATTTGCGTAAAGGCTATTATGTGATTGACGGAACAGTATCCACCACACGTGAGGCCATATATTCCGAAAAAGCAGATGAAATAGTAACAGCTATGAAACATATAGGACTTAACGGCGCACAGAATGCGCTATATGACTTTAGACGATCCAAGGGACTCGGAGACCGAGCCGACGGAAATGCTGCTGCTGGTAGCACAACAGGGACAGGAAAATCCTATTCAGATACAAGAACAAAACGGATTGTAGACGGAGTAAAAGAGGGCGCCAATGACCTCTTAGACCTTGCCAGAATAGGAAAACAAGGTTATGATATTTTCAATGGAAACAATAATCGCCCTAATCCTGTGCCAGGTACTTCCCCTTCTGTAGATAATACCAATATCAAACTTGAGTATGAAAGGAAGTTGGCGGAGCTGCAAGAACTAAGAAAAAGGAATGCTGCAGACGCTCAGATACAGCAAGCACAAGCCGAGATGAAAGCGCTACAGGATAACCTACGCAGGCAGCAGGAACAAATAGAACGAGAACGGGAAGATGTCCGTAGGCAACAAAATCAACAAAACCAAAATCCTAATCCTTATTACCTTCAACAGTCTAACCCTAATGGGAAATCCAAGGACAATACGATGATCTATGTTATAGGAGGAGTAGCTGTAGTAGGTATTTTGGTAGTAGTAATGATGATGAACAAAAAGTAAAACCCTATGAAAGGAGCTTATCTTATTCCTGATACCTCAGAGGAGGGAAAGTTACAAGGGCCTATCGGAGCCGCTGAGATTACGAACACGAATTATGACCCAGTAATCAACATGACTTATGAGGAATACGAAAGCAACCTGCAAAAACACGCACAGCTTTCCCTCTCGGTTCATGAGAAACTTTCGGGGGTTATACTAGGACTTATAGCTATGGGGGCTCTTTCCAATGCTTGGAACCCTGTTGGCTGGATATTGGCGGGCGTGGCAGCAATTATAGGATTGGCCTCTCATATAGGACTTTTCAAGGATAAAGCCGCTTGGGACGGAGAGCGAACAGGCAAGGCCTGGGACAAGATCAGCCACTATTACGAGGCAAGTGTCCTAGGACAGCGTACAGGCAAGGTGGAGAATGGCAAACCTGTGTTCTCAGGAGGATTAGCCACTATGGCTTCGGCTACAGCTATCCAAGACGAATTGGTACAGACAATTATCAATAGTGCACTCAAGGGGCTTACGATCTATGAGGCTTTCTTTGCCAAAGAAGCAGCTGAAAGCTGGAAAAGTGATACCAGTAAAAAGAATACAGAACAGTTAGCTCGGCTTACAAGAGACCTAAAAAACAACTTCTTAGGCAAGATAAAGAGTTACGAAAGGGTTTATGATATTACTTGGACAAAGATAAATGTTTCCTTGGCTGATGGCATTTTTGATGAAGATTATCTTAGTATGGGTCTAGGACCTGAACCTATAGGCCTAGGAAGAGACCGAAGAAAGGACATTACCTTTGAACTTTATGCCATACAATTCAAGCGTAAGAAAGAATTTATAGGGGCAGGGCTTACCTTTTCTGATTTCAATGACGCTGCAAGCCCTAAAGCTACGTTCTTTGAAAAAGAATTTGCCGATGAGAAAGGCCGTAAGGAGATGTTCAAGTTTGGAGAAACGATTATAAAAACATTAGCCTTAGAGGGCTATCTCACCTCTGACGAAGCGGATTATTACAATGCCATGAACTGGTTGAACTCCGCTGACGCTTATGACAAGGCCGCTTACCTACACAACTGGGACACTCCTTGGAACCCTAAGATAACGAGTAAGACAGAAGAGAATTTTGTAAACAGTCAGTGCTTGAATATGAGTTTGGTGATGGGTGCTTTTCTTAGGAAGGAACACCCTTATCACAATGCCAAGCCACAAGATCTAATCAAGTTGCTTAAAGCGGCCAAAAGCCGCCACGATAAGTATAACACACGTGGTAGAGGTTCGGTAGCCCCTGATTGTCAGCAACTATTGCGTACCAATCCTAAAGTGATAGAGGCTTTTAAGGCTATGGGTATGAATATCAATGACTATGACGATAATTTCAACTACCTCAAAAGGGAGTTGTTCCCTTCGCCTACGGATCCTAACGGGCAATCTCCCTCTCAATTCTCACAGAATGGAGGTTTGATAAACCCCAATGGCTATACTAATGAGTATCCTTATAGTCCTTATACACCTGCCCCCGCAAGGCCCCAAGGAGGACAAGTTCTTAAACCAAGTGCACCAAGCCAGCCGACACCCACAGTGCCGAACCAAGGAAAAAGCCAGCCGACACCCACAGTGCCGAACCAAGGAAAAAGCCAGCAGACACCTACAGTGCCGAACCAAGGAAAAAGCCAGCCGACACCCACAGTGCCGAACCAAGCAAAAAGCCAGCCGACACCTACAGTGCCAAACCAAGGAAAAAGTCAATTGGCTCCGACAGCACCTACACAGCCTGCTGTGCAAGAGAAGAAATCTAAAAAGAAAAGCCTTTGGTGGATTTGGCTCTTAGTGGCAGGGGCAGGCCTGTATGTAATTAACGAAAACGATAAGAAAAATGGCAAACATTAATATAGAATTTCAAGGAGATTTTCAGTACCTTAAGTACGAATTTACCCCACGGCTAAAAGAGTTAATCAAGAATGTACATACCGCGATGAACTCTTATAACAATGCCTTTTTCTTGCAGTGTCAGAAGTTTGGTGACTTGCAGGCTATTGCACGAGAAGCTCAGCAAACAGGCAAGCTCCCCCCTGCGGTGGAACAAGCTATGATCAAGGCCGATGCTTTTAAGCCTATAGCAGAAACCATATTGCTCAAAAAGGTAGCCAACCAAATAAGTTCTTTTGCTTTTTTCAACGGTTATTACTGGGGAATCCTCTTTGATAGACAAGGGTCAAACTCCTACACAAGGGGCTTTGTAGATGCCAAAAACACACGTAGTTACTTAGGACATGCTTTGCTCTATGCGCTACTGTATCCCTTCCTACATAGGATTCAGAAAGGGAGACTTTACGCCTATGGTAGTCGTCCTGAGTTCGTTGATTTCTATGGAGCTAAACCCTTTACAGGAAATAACAGTCTTATGATTGCTCCTATGAAGTTTGCCAAGAAAATCAAGCTGGATAACAGCAGCCCTATTCGTTTTCCACGAATAGAGACATGTGTGTATTATAGGGGAAAAACAAAAGACGAAGCATTGGTACAACAGGGAGTGGGAAAGGACAATCCTTACCAAACTCGCCAAGAGCGATTAGGAGAAATATTTTCACACTATTTCGTTCTAAATGGGCAACAGATAGCAGCCAATCAGCCTCTAAAACGAACAGGAGCAGCCCAAAATTACTTTTTCTTTTCCAAAAAGGATTTTTATACACTCTCTGAAGAATGTGTTATAGCAAGGCTTTGGAATTTCTTTGCTAAGCCTTTGGTGATGAATGGTTGGACTGTGAATGTCCCTGCCAGTGTGGATAAGAGCGTAAAGCAATCGCCCGTATGTGATTATTTTGGGCGTAACAAGCTGCTTACCACTCAGGGGAGCTTTCAAGAACGATTAGGCCGTTTTGCCTATCCAAAGACCGCTCTGTTACAACTACCTGTGATTACCGAAGAGGAAATACGCGAAGGTCTTAAACTATTGGAGCCTCTCAACAAGGCTGTCAATAATGTGTTTCAAGTTACACAAAGCGATTTGGGAATCCTATCAGGCGATAGCCGAGTGTTCAATGCCTTAGTACAGAAGACACGTTATTACGAACAGAAAGCACCTACCAATCACTTAGATATTGCCCCTTGGATAGATAAGTTTTCAGATGTGAAGATCAAAAAATTACCTGTTTTATAACTAAAAAAATAGAAACTATGCACCCATGTATGCCTCGTTCCACACCGCAAAAACGAGTAGAACAAGTAGAACTACCCGCCGTAAAAGACACTCCCCAAGTGATATACATAAGAGAAGTGCCTATAAGTGATAACAACAACTTAACCGAAAAACAAACAACAGATAACAAATTAAAATGGTGGCATGTAGGCCTTGCTTTTGTAGCAGGTTATTGTCTTGCCTCCTCTAATACTAAAAAGGTTTGATATGAATTTTAAGAAACCCAAAACAGAGAATCTGACAGGAGCCCTTGTCATGGGAGGTTCCGCAGTGGCTGGAGCAGCGGCCTCTAACCTGCTCGTGGCAGAGCTTACAAAGAAACCTTCTGCCGATAGCAAAAAGGACGAAACCAAGCGTAAATTGGTCAAAGGAGGTGCTGTAGCAGTGGCTCTGGTAGGACTTGCTTGTGTAGACGGAAATGATACGGCTGCTACAGCTGTACGTGGTGCCTTAATTGGTATGGCAGGAGCGCAGGGAATAGCCTTAGCGCGTGAGTTTACCGATACCAGCAAGGCTGGAGACACCGTAAAACATGCCCTTGGCCTTGGTTGCCCTTGCCAAGAAACGGAAGGACTTGGCGAACCTGAATGGTTTGACTATACCCCAGTCTATGAGGATAGCTACTACACTCCTTATGAGGAGATCGTAGAAGAAAAACAAGCCCGTAATCCGCTTACAGGTTTCACCCCAAGAGAAACCTATGTATAAGCCCTAATGAAGTATTAATTTTAAATTTAAAATTTTAAACAATGGACAACAGACAAGTTCAGTTAGAACGTTCCAATCACGTTCTTACCGCAATGGGGGTAGATACCCGCAATGCAAAAGTAATGGATAGAACTCAGTACCTCACCTTTGACGGAAAAGGGAAAAGTTCTGTGGTATTGCTCATTGATAGCAATACCAAAAAGCTCGTGGGAGAAACCTCCTTTGACGCAAACAAACTCAATAAGGGACGCTATTTCGTTATTGATGGCATTCGTGTACTCACTGAGGATACAGCAACCTCTTTGCAAGAAGCTAAGTGGAAAAGCGAAGCCCATGCGGCTATCTTGAACTCCGAAATCAAGATTGCGCAGGACGAAGATTTGCTAATCCTTCCTGTTTCTGATTTAGTGTATGCACAAAATGGTTCAGGCGAAGATAACGGTTTCCGCAGCATTGCTTCCGCTCCTGTAATTGTTCCTGAAAAAGAAATCAACATCTCTTGGCAATTCCCTCAAGGGGCTAGTGTGCCTGCAACACAAACCCAATTTGTACGTATAGAATTGCGTGGGTTTGAGTTCTTTACGAACTAATTTTTTTCTCTTAATAATTATCAATGTCAAAGCCTTGCCCTTGTAAGGCAGGGCTTTTTTGATAATTTGTTTTTAACTTGACAAAAGAAAGATCATGCACACCAAAGAAGAAGTATATAACATAAAAATCCCTGTAGGCCAAACGGGCAACAATGTTTTTTTCACTCCTGTAGCAGGGCGTGTGATTGGCTTGCTCCTATATCACAACAAGGGAGAAGACTTTGTGGCCAATGTAGGAGTAAAAGCCGATGACGGAACTTACATTTCCAAAATGCAACACATCAAGAACTATCGTTCCCGTGAGAGTTGTTACTTTACAGGTTGTAAGCCAGTGGATTTCGAAACACAAGGCAAAACTTACACCTTAGAGATTATCGCAGATGAGCCTGTTACTGGCAAAGATTTCAAAGGACAGCTCATACTGATCTACGAAGACACACGCTTTAATACTTGTGAAAATGCGTAAAACCAAATGGATTACCCAAAAAATTTTCTCCGATACGGCCTTTCTGCTGAAAGGAGTTACCTCACTTACGCTGTACAATGCAGCCAATAGTAAGGTGTCTTTCAGAGAAAGGACATTGGAGAAAGGAGATTACTACCAGTTTGACGGAGACGGCACGGCTACCGATATAGACTTTGAGATTACCTTTGAGGACGGACATGGAGAAGCTATTTTGGACTATCGTGCCCTGCAAAAATGTAACATAGAATGAAACAAGAACTCATTGATATTATTAACAGATTCAAAAGCTCCCCCAGTGTCCTACTCACGGTGATCAATCAGGAAACTGGGCAGCCCTTAGTACGTTCCATATCAGCGGCACGTATGGAAGAGCAATATGGTAGTGTAGAGGCGTTCTTCAATGGCTTACTTGGCCAGGGGATTCGTCAGATCATTGTGGAGGAAAGGCGCAAGCTAGGCAATACAACTCGTAGTTTTTCTACGCCTAAGAGTTTCACCCTTAGCCCCAAGGAGGAAGTGCAAGCACAAGAAGAGGTTGCCGCTCCTACGCCTATAGTTGCCCCTGCTCCTATGGTTGCCACCACTCCTATACAACAAGGCCTTATGGGTATGCCTGGGTTAGGATTCCCTCAGATCATGGACTTACATGTACGAGCACATGACCAAGCCCGATTGGAAACGGAGAATAAGTTTCTGAAAGAGAAAAACGAAAGATTAGAACAAGAAATGGCCTCGCTCAAGGAAGAACGCTTAGCGGACAAGTTTAGCGAAGCCAAAGCTAAGGGTAATAATGAAATGCTCTTGGGGATTGTGCAAAACCTACCTGCTCTTTGGGGCTTGTTCAAGGGTGCTCCCTCGGCAGGCCTACAAGGGGCCGAAGGAGAGATCCCCCAACTACCCGAAGGAAAGACAGCGCTTTTTCAAGCCTTCGCCCAAACCTCTGCTGAGGTGGACGCCTTTATGCTCAAGGTATTACACCTAATTTTTGAAAAGCAAGAGTTCTATAAGGAACTCAGCGAATTAGTCAGTAAGCAATCCTAAAAACTGAATAAAAATGGACATTACAATAAAAATTAACAGTACCAATCCGATAGACGCACAAGCGCGCCAAACCAAGCTACAAGCCATAGCACTTTTGGACGATAAGACATTAGCACTTTTCCATGAGATCGCTACCAACGAAAAATTTCGTAAAAAGTTCGTAGCCAATGAGAAACTCCTAAGAAAATTCGTATAACATGCCACGAAAGAAACAAACACCTCTTAGTGGGGTAGCAGCTACCGTAGCGGCTACTTCTGTAGGAAAATACTTAGACAAGCACCCTGAAGCAATAGAATACGCAGGGCGCAAGGCAAGAACAGCCGTCAATGTAGGACTTATCATCTTTGGGGTGAGTGTTTTAGGCATTGGTGGGACTTTGTTCTATAACCTTTATTGGAAACATCGTTTTAGGAAAATGTCCTATGATCCTAATCAAAAGCCTGCTTCTATCAGTGCGGGGCTTGCCAAAAGTAAAGCAGAAACACTCTATCGCGCCATGCATGGTATGGGAGCCAACTATACCCATGTATATAATGCCCTTAGAGGTATGGGACACAACAACTATGTGGCTATATATAACGCTTTTGGCAAGCGTACCCCCGCCACCAGTTTTTCCATGGGGAATAAAAATGATATGGATTTAAGCCAATGGTTACAAGATCAGTTCAGTGGGGAAAAATTGGCTTCCCTCAGAGCACAAGTAGGTAACGCCTTTTTCTAAAAACAAACAACTATGAAAAAAGAATACATACTATGGGGAATATGTGGTGCTGGAGTACTTAGCGTTATTGTGGCGTTATTACTCAAGAAAAATAAAGAATCAGAGGTACCCAATGGCAAATATGGGAAGTACTATAACGGAATATCCGAGCAGGAGTACAAGGCTCTTATCGCTGATTTTGCCAATAACAGAGAGCTGGTTTCGCAGTACGCTCAAGACTTGCATAATGCTATGAAGGACGCAGGAACTGATTTTAATAAGATTCTTGAGGTAATGAGCAATTTAGACGAGGTACAAATGAAGATTGTGTATGACCGCTTTGGTAGGCGTGCCTATTACAATCGCCTTTTTGGAAAAATTGCTACAGAAAAAGGCAAAATGCTTAATCTAAAAGAATGGTTCAAAGAAGAGTTGAGCGAAGACCAATACAAACAGATAAGAGACCGATACCCTAAACTCTTTTAAGCTATGGAAACAGAAAAACGATATATTATAGGTCGGGTTACCGATGAGCACAACGAACCTATTTTGGGTGTCAATATCCTCATCAAAGGCACTACAAAAGGTACTACAACAGATGTCAATGGTAATTACAAAATCAATGCACCTATAGGTAGTCAATTAGTTTTCTCTTTTATAGGTAGGGAGACCAAAATATCTCCTCCTATACAAAAAGATACAGCTGCTTTCAATGTAGTTTTAAAAGAAATTGCCGAAGAACTTGATGAAGTTGTTGTAACACCTCCCAAAAATAACAAAACAATAAAAGAAACACCAAAAAAGGAAGAAAAAGAAAATCAAGAAAACCCAATAAGGAGGTTTTATAATCCACAAACTATAGTAACTAAGAAAAAAAGCTATAATGATACGCTCAAAACTTCAAAATTACTGCTTGTAGGTGGCGCTTCATTACTTTTTGGGTTACTCCTTTTTTCCTTAGATAACTCACAATATAAAAAGAGTGTAAAAAAGGTAGCTATATAAAATAACCAATAAATAGAGAAAAGATGATAGGTATTCCTTTCAAAATGATTTGTAACTGTAATAATAGTAGTGGGAGTAGTAATCCAAATCCTACTCCAAAACAAAAGTTTTCCGCTAATTTTGGGTTTGTTGCTCGGCTTGAACCTAAATCAATAGGGGGAGTTGTTGCATATACACAAGTACTAATCAAAAACATATCTCTTGACGGAGAAACAAAAGAGATAGAAATAGAGTTGCCTTATGGACACGCAGGATTATCAGGTGTTAAAGCTCTCTATATTATGTGTGATAAATTAGGGGTTACAACAAAAGAAAATGCGCGAAAGTCTCCTACAGTCCATGTCAATCGAACTGATATGACACAACAAACGACCTTAGATAACTTGATATATGCTCAAGGAGCACCACTTAAATATGGTGGTTTAAGGATAGAGCCTCAGGGAGAATGGATATTTGAGTATGACGAAACCAGCAGTGGAGATTATGAAAGTAAACCTACCTCTATTAAATATAAATTTACAGGAGATACCTCTCTATTATATTTCTAAAAACTAAACAATTCTATGATGTTAGAAAGTATTTTAACCCTGCTCTCTACCTTGGTAGGTGGGGGTGTCTTGGGAATGCTCTTTGAGCGAAAAAAACGTAAAGTAGAAACAGACGCTATTGAAGCCGAGGTTGTAGATAGAATACAAATTATCTATAAGAAATTCCTTGAAGATTACAACCAAAAAATTACAGATCTTCTCAATGAAAACGAGAAATTGAAAGAGAAAATCAAAAAATTAGAAGAACGTATTAATGAGCTATCCAAATGAAGAATTTTATATTATCCTTTCTATTGGTTTTCCTTGTATTGGGCTGCAAATCGGTTACACAGACAAACAAAAATTATGAAAAAACGCAACTAATATCTACTGATAGTGTATTTGTAGAGCATTATTACGATTTTCATGATACAATCTTTGTACAAGTACCCTCTATCTCAACCATGAATAAAGAATGTGATAGCCTTTGCCAAAAGGAAGTAAGCAGACTATTACAAATTATAAAAACGCATAAGGTACAAGGCTCACAATCACAAGGAATTTACTATGATAACTATAAAAATAGTTTAGTAATATACCAAAATACACCTCCTTTACAAAATATTTATAGAGATAAAAAGCAAGATTTGTCCAATATAAAGGAAACAGAGCATATAAAGATAGTAAAGGAGACCTATATTCCTAAGTTTGTAAAATTTCTATCATGTATAGGAGCATTTTCTATTCTATTAGGGGGCGTCTTAGGGATTAGAAAACTAAAAAATAAATGGTTATAACATTAGTATATGAAAACAAAAGCAATTATCGTTATAATGGGAATCTGTGCGATAGGTGTTGCTATCTATGGAATAGCAAAAGCGAAGACAGAACAAGCCAAACGATTGTTTGAAAAGGTAATGTTTTCCTTTCATCAGTACAAAGACGCAGGGGCTAAGCTCCTACAGAACAAAATATGGCTACTCTTAGACTTTGCCCTGACCAACCCTACAGCGGAAGACTTCTATATCAATACCAATGGGTCAATACAACTCAAGGTTATGCGGGTATATCTCAAGGGCGTTCCTATTGGCTATGCTTCTCTTCCTAATTTTTATCAGTTAGACTTACGAGCGGGCGCCACAGCTATTCTAGAAAATGTTTATATAGAAATTAGTGCTTTTTCGGTAGCCAGTGAGATTTGGGACATGGTAAAGGAGAACAAAAAAGACTGGGCTAAGTATATGAGCCTTATTAACAAACTCTCTTTTGAAATAGATATTGACGCCTTTGGACAAATATACACCCTAAAACAATCTTTTTCATAACATAAAACCAGTATCAATGAAAACTTTCAGAACTGAAGAATACAAAAATAGCCCTCTCTACCAAAACAATCCTGGTAACCTACCTAACAAGGGTGAAGACTGGGGAGGAAAAGTACCTAAAACACACAGAATTGGTAATGCTAAGTATGAAGAGTTTATAGCAGTAGAGTATGGGTTACGTGCCTTGATGATCAATATACGTACGATCATGGAAAAGGGCGGAAAAAACACCATAGCCGATTTTGCGCGTCGCTTTTATCCAGCAGCAAGTACTAAGAAAGTCGCGTTGTATGAAAGCACCCTAACCAAGGCTTTTGGAATAGATAACCACAAAAGAATTACCGCATTCACCAAAGATTTTTATATAAAAATGGCTAAGATTGTAGCTACTATAGAAATGGGTGCTGCGGAAAGCCGAATTCCTGCGGACGCTTATGATACAGCTTATGCTTATATGGGAATAAACATGACAAGCGGAGGTAATCCAGTATTGCCTGCTCCTGCTAAGCCTATTATCCCTCTGCCAGCCAAGCCTAGTACGCCCGCTCCTACTAAACCTAGTACGCCTACTCCTACTAATCCTAGTACACCCGCTCCTACTAAACCTAGTACGCCTGCGCCTACTAATCCTAGTATGCCTGCACCTACAAAACCCAGTACGCCTGCGCCTACAAAACCTAGTACGCCCGCACCTACAAAGCCTTCCAACCCCACCCCTAATAATGGAAGCAATACCAACACAGGAGGTGGCACCTCTAACTTGAACCAAGGTGGCTATACTCCTGCTCCGTCTGAAAATGGAAATGCTACTAATTGGCTCCTATGGGGTGGCTTAGCTGTTGCCTTGGGTACAGGAGGATACTTGATCTATAGCTACTATGCTAAACCCAAAGGAAAGAAAAAATAACTTTTAAAACTGACATTATGACTGATTTAAGAAAAGCTCCTACAGATATCAGAGGAATCAAGAATAACAATCCTGGAAATATCCGTATAGGAGAAACAGCCTGGCAAGGAAAGGTACCACTTTCTCAGAATACGGACAGAAATAGTAAAACTGGTAAAATGGAGTTTGAACAATTTATTTCTGTGGAATATGGCCTACGCGCCTTAATGAAAAATGCTTATACCTGGATCAAAAGAGGTGATAATACCATTAGAAAACTCATTTCACGGTGGGCACCTCCCAGTGATAATAATCCTACAGAAAGTTATATTGCTTATGTTTCTAAGCAAACAGGGCTCCCCGCTGAACAGCCTTTTAAAGCGTTGGATAAGGACTTTTTTATTAAGTTAGCCAAAGCAATAGCTGAAAAAGAGAATTATCCTCATATAGCCAAGAAATTTATTCCCTACAGCGCTTACGAGGAAGCCTATAGGCTTATGGGAAGCACTTCTTACAGCCCTCCAATCGAAAAAAAAAACGTATAGGCCTCTTGAGTTTTGCCCTTTTAGCAGGGGCGAGCTTTTGCCTTTTACAGTACTATAAACCCAAACTATGGCTCGAAAGAAAACAACTCAAAAAGGTACAGATCTAAACGAAAATTTTCACCTCAAGGACAAAATCGCCCTTGCTCTCTCAGCTATGGCTGTTCTACTGGCAGGCTTCCAAGTCTATTTGGCTGTAAAACACGAAAAACAAAATATAAAATAGTAAGAATATGAACAGATCTGAATGGGAACGAAAAGTAATAGACGAATCATACAAACTTGATCAGTATCTCAAAAAATCTCCTCCTGTTCTTTCAGAGGAGCTGAAACAGACATATACTAAACTTCTTGATGAGTGTGAAAAAGCACTTAGAAGATTTGAAATTGAGATAAGAGTGCATCCATTTGGTGGTGATAGTTTTTTAAAAAGTTTGTGTAAAGATATTGAAAAGTTAATTCTCAAAATAAAGGATTATCTCTATTTATATAGGACTTGGAAGCCTAAGCCTCCAGCAGCACCTGCCCCTGCAAAATCTCCAGTAGCACCACCTGCAACCAAGCCTATAGTGCCTACACCAGTAGCGCCACCTGCAATCAACCCTATAGTACCTGCACCAGTAGCGCCACCTGCAACCAAGCCTATAGTGCCTGCACCAGTAGCGCCACCTGCAACCAAACCTATAGTACCTGCACCAGTAGCGCCACCTGCAACAAAGAATGAAGAGGAACCAAAGACAGGATTCTTTACCCCAACTAATATCCTTCTCGTTCTATTAGTAGTAGGGGGAGGTTTCTTTTTCCTAACAAGAAAAGAAAAATAATTCCATAAGAACAAGAAAGCATGAATCTTTCTCAATCTAAGAAAACAAAATAACTATGACAGCCCTCGAAGCCTTTAACGCCCTCAATAACCGCGAAGTCTCTCGCAAGGAAGTAGAACAAGTCTTGACCCAAGCCAAAGCAGAAAACAACACAGCTATTATCTATCGCCTTAGTCAAGCCCTTAACAACAGCCCCGAAGCTACTCATTTTGAGATTACCATTACTCAATATGATAGCGCTGCGGGGCTTTCAGGTGTGCAGCATACAGGCGACTACCACGAAGCCTTGGATGATTGTGGTCGCCTACGCAGGGGCTGGAAGTTCGTCAAGGGTAATGTGGTAAAGGTAGAAGAAAAGCCTAAAAAGGAAGCCAAACCAAAGAAGGAGAAAGCTACACAGAAGGAGGGAAAAAACATAGAAAATACTGTTACTCTCTTACATACTGAAAGGTTCAAAGATGATCTAAGCTATGACACTTTGGAACGTTCTTATGCTTGGATTTCTTTTGATCCTGAAAAACGAGCCAAAAGAGAACAACAAGACTGGGCTGATAGTATGGAACAGCTCTACAATAGCCATGCAGAACAAGCTAAGCAAACGGGAGCATTGGAGGCTTATAACGCAACTTTTGAAAAAGGATATGCCTCACTTTTGAAAAACTATAAGGAAATGATAAGTATTCGGGCTCGCACCTTTAGCACAGGCGTTACTGGAGGAGCTGGGATAACAGCTCGTAAGATCGCTAGTAATGAAAGCCTTATACAACGAGAATATGAAAAACTAAAAACACACAATCGAGAAGTAGAAAAACTAAAAAATAAGCTCGCTAAAATAGCTAAAAATACTCCTGCTGATCAATATGAAACTGGAGAAGTTGTAAAAAGTGTTGATGTAAATGCTATTGCTAAGCTACAGGACAAAATCAAGCAGTTAGAAGAGAAAAAAGAATATATATACAGACAGCAAAAAGCAGAAAAAGAATATAAGAAATCAAAAGACAGTTCTGTTTTTGAAAAATATGACATCAAAAAGGAAGATGTAGAAGAAATGCTTGATAAAATAAATAGATATGGGTACGCTCTTTATAGTAGTCCTGCGAATATCAATGCTGAAATACGAAGAATAAAAGAACGAATCACAAGCCTTGAGAAAAATCAAAGCAAAGGAGAAGAAGAGATACTCATTGAAGGAGGGAAGATTGTAAAAAATGGAGCTACACAACGCTTACAGATATTTTTTGACGGCATTCCCGACAAAGATGTAAGGGAAAAACTCAAGAAACACGCCTTTAAATGGGCACCCTCTGTAAAAGCCTGGCAACGTACGCTTACGCCAAATGCTATTTGGGACGTAGAACATAACCTATTAGCTACAGGAATACTAAAAAAACAAGGGCTTTCAGGGGTACAGCATACAGGCGACTACCGCGAAGCCTTGGACGATTGTGGTCGCCTACGCAAGGGCTGGAAGTTCGTCAATGGCAACGTGGTGAAGGTAGAGGAAAAGCCTAAAAAAGAAGCCAAACCGAAGAAGGAGAAAGCGCCACAGAAGGAAAAACCCACTAAGGAAGTATCAGACCCCAAGGTAAAAGATTTTGAAGCCTTTGATGATTTGCAGGCACAACTAGTCACTGAAAATGTGGATATTCCTAAAGGTGAAGTATTGGACTTTATCTACAATTTTACAGACGCTTTTGAAGAAGGAAAAACAATCTTTCGTTTTTGGAATACACCAGGGAAGAAGCCTACAGAAGCCGTGCTACAATATAGAAAACACCCCCTCCTTACTCGTTTGCAGAATCCCTCTGCTAAAATGCGTGCCTATGAGCTTACACCTCGTGGGTATGAGCTATTGGAGAAATTCCATAAAGGGGTAGAACGTATAAAAAAGACTTATGACCTTGGCTATATCGCAGGAATACACAAACTTTATAATTTTTTGAGAGATAGAAAAGCCTATCTAAAAAATGAAAATGTCCAAGATTCGTCTAAAAAAAAAGTAGAAAAAGCCCCCAATAAGGCTACAAAGTCCCCAAAATCAAAGGAAGGAAAAGTCCAAAACGTGGCTAATTTCACCCTATTGCAGGAACCTACTAAGGTGTTTCTTGAGTTTGAAGACGAAAAAAACGAAATTTATTATAAGAAGTCTGCCGACAAGCAGGGGGCTGTAGGATCTGACTTTTTAAAGAAGATACTAAAGGACTTAAAAAAACAGAATCTTAAGGAGGAGCCTCGTGGCTTCATCAATACAGAAGATTTTCTTGTGAAACCTACTATTTCAAAAATTACAGGTATTGATAGCCTCAAGACGATCGTAGCAAAGAAAGATGATTTACGTCCAGTTTTAACTTGTGTTTTTATAGATAAAGACTGTTATATAGCCACAGACGCTAATAATATAATCCTTTTAAATCGTCCTAAGAATGACGGACTAAAAACAGGCGCTTTGTATGATCCTAATTATAAATGTACCAAGATCGAGGGCTGTTCAAAGGAAGAATATTACAGGGATATATATCCAGGCTCCATCAATTATAAATCTGTATTAACTGAAAACCCCGTTTATACCTCCGATTGGGTAGCTATAGAGCCGATTGTTCAGCATTTGAAATCAGGACTTGAGGTAATAAGGAAGATTTATGATTGGAAAATGGTATATGTAGTTAAGATCACCTCCAATGCAGGAGAGGGGCACTATAGAATTAAGGATTTGCTGAATATATTGCAAATTCTACAAAGCAATGGAGCTAAAAAGATAAGGCTATACACCAATAACTTAGAGAACAAAAATTTAAATATAGAAACAGATAATGGGAATATAGCACTGACAACGCCTGTATATATGGGGGATCGTAGTAATGATGTGATAAGTCAATTAAGAATAGCTCCTATCCAATTGCATTTCACTCAAAACCGAAAGGAAGAAAAAGGCCTTTCCAGTGTGGATTACTCCCAAGGGCTTTTTGGTGCCGTCCCCGAAGTCTCTACCGAAAGGTTTAAGCAGATGTCTGTACCTGAGTTAAGGGAATACACATTGGAATATTACCTTGAAAATTATGGAGGAAAGAGTATTTCTAAAAATTTCTTTAAAGAAGACAATATTCAGATAGAGTTCTTTAATACAGCAGGAAAAAAACTACAAAAACCTATTTACAAAGAAAAAGTAGCTGTTTTGGAGCATTTAGAATCGCTTATTAAAAATTCTACTTACAATAATTGGGGAAATAGAAAAGAAAGTAGCCCGCCTAATATCATAGGTTACCTAAATTTTAAAGCGAAAGTTACTATTGATGGAGAGAAACGGCACGTACGTATTTCTATTGCAGTTGATAGAGATAGAAAGTTTAGGTTTAAAACCTTTGAAGTAGGTGCTAATCCTAAAAAGAAAAAGCAAGCTACCTCTATTCCAGCCCCGTGGGTAACTGAAAGCCTAAGAGATAGCTCGCTTTCTGAGGACAAAGTTACGAAAAAATCTTTATCCCGCAAGAAAAAAGACGAAAAATTTGGTCTCAATGCACCCGAAGCCCCTGTAACCTCCTTGCCAGCTCCAAGGCAAACCCTCGCCCAGCAGTTGGCAAAAAGCCCTGAAGTAAGAGAAAGTTTCTTAGTGGCCGACGAGCAAATGAGCCTTTTCCTTGGGGCCTTGGAGAAAAAGACTAAAGACAGCCTTGTGATCACGCTCACTGGCAAACAAGGTAGCGGAAAAACACGCTTTGCCTTTCAGTTT
The DNA here is from genome assembly GCF_938029845.1 of uncultured Capnocytophaga sp. Taxonomy (GTDB): domain Bacteria; phylum Bacteroidota; class Bacteroidia; order Flavobacteriales; family Flavobacteriaceae; genus Capnocytophaga. The sequence goes on along the minus strand of NZ_CALHGG010000150.1, from coordinate 45,066 downwards.
ATGAATGCCCTGGCGCAGCGCTATCGTGTAGGACATGCCTCTATCGAGGAGCACCCCGAAAGTGTGCTGTACGAGGAAAAAGCCTATCAGTACCTAAACGATACAGCCTTGGAGCATATCACCGCTCAGGACGTGCGTTCCTTGGCAGAGCTGGACACTATGATTCATACCAACGAAGTGATTGTAATTGATTCCTTTCAGAAAATGCGTGAGCTGGCACCTCATTTTGAGATTGACAAGGACTTGCGCAAGAAGTATGACGGCAAGCTGTTTTTGGTGATCTTTCAACAAACAGCAGACGGCAAAATGCGAGGAGGTAGCAAAAGCCAGTTTGACGGCGATATTATTCTCTTTACAGAGACCTTTCCCGATTACCGCGAGAACTATGTATATCCCGACAAAAACCGCTACAACAAACGGCCCGCCACCGAGCTACAATATAGCATATACGAACAACGTATGCTTACCACGGCTCCCGAAGTGCCCGCCCTACCCGCTCACTATGAGCCAACAGAAAGTGAAGAACTGAATTTTGAAGTATTATAATATGAAAGTAGAAATAATCTCTTATAGAACAGGTGTAGATGTGTTGGGATTTCCTATAATCCACGAGCATATATTTATAGAAAGCACAAAAGAAAGTGCTTCTCATTCCAAAAAAGGAAAGAATATGTCAAAGAAAAGCGCTGTACGCAATACTGTACAACATTTTCTTTCAAGAGACGTAAAACAATTATAAAAAATAAGTTATGAACAAAGAAAAACAACAAGTGTTTGAGCGAGTTCGTGTAGAAAATGAAGAACTTAGAGAAAAAATAGGTAAGTTAAGAGATTTCTTGGAAAGCGAGAAAATTAAACAAATAGACAAGACACAAGCCTATTTACTAAGAATGCAGTATGACACAATGACGGCTTACGCTAATATCTTAGAAAAAAGATTAGCTCTTTACGAGGAAGAATCAAAAACAACAGATTTTAATTAAATATTTAATTCTATGGCAACAAAGAAAGTCGGCTTGAAAGCCAATGGACGGCTCAAGAAAGGTTTCCGTTACAACGAGAACGGACGTATTGTGAAAGCGAAGAAAGCAACCACGAAGAAAACTCGTAAGCGCTAACCCTTGAGTACAAATCCCTACCCCGTAAGGTTAGGGATTTTTTGTTTGGTACATTTTTTTACATTTTCCTCCTCTGCACGGCACACGCAGGGGAGTTTTTTATGCTTGGTTTCCAAAAATAGGCTCGGTTTCCAAAAATTTCCCCCTTTGGTTTCCAAAAATAATAAAGATTTGGAAACTTATATAAATACAATGTAACTATGTGAAAATAAATAGTTTATAACGATATATAGCTCTGTAAGGCGATTTTTGAGTTGTTTTGTAACTTATTGAAAATCAGCAATAGGTTTCTAAGTTTCCAAAGTTTCCAAAAAAACGGTTACTCCGCCCTACTCTCGTTGCGTAGAATCATCAGTAATGAATATTTTTGACTGTTTCATCAGCGGAGTTGTTGCGAGCGGTGTATATCTCCGTTATCTTCAGATCGGAGTGGCGCGCTTGATCTCTCACCTTAATAGCAGGAACGCCAGCGTTAAGCATATCTGTTATGCCTGTGTCCTTGAGCGAATAAAACTGAACCTCCTTTCTAAAACCATATTTTTTACGCACATTTTCCCAATGATAGAATAAATTTGTAACCGCTTGCTTTCCTGGGACAAACTTCTTTCCGAACAAAAATAGGTCTTTGGAGGCTTTGCCAATATGTTCTTTCAACTCCTCTATAAATATATTCGGAATGGTTACATTCTCCGTTTTTCTATTTTTGGAAATACTGCTGGGTATAGTGATGTAGTTTTTTTCTATATTTACGTTCTCCACCTTTAGTTTTTTAAGCTCATTAGGACGAATAAAACAGTAATAGGTAGTCATACAGAACACGTAAAAATGAAAATTCTCCTCTTTTAAGAGAGCTAATTTAGCTTTTTCTTTTTCATTGAGTACTACCCTTGTTTTCTCCTTTATAGACTTCGTCTTTGTATTTTTTACTGGACTTTCTTTTATAAACCCCTTCGACAAACAGAAGTTGAAAAAAGTTCGCATACACATAAGGTAAAAGTTGTAAGTTCTTGCGCTTTTCTCTTTCTCTATATAGATTCTATCCAAGAAATGATCACATATAAGCGTAGAAATATCAGATATAAACTTGACATTTTTCTGGTATATAGATAAATATTCAGTAAAAGCCGTAATAAAGTATTTGTAATTGTTGTAAGTAGATTTTCTTTTCACCCCGTCCGAAAGTTCCTTGGAGAGTGTTTTTAGGTAATAATCAAAACAGTAATCAATTGTTTTTACCTCTGTAAGGTTGCCCATGTATGGAGACCAGCCCGAATACAGTTGCTCGTTAAGTGTGTCTATCATCTTTTGAGCAAAGCGCAAGCGTTCTTTTTTGTTGCTCATTTTAGGCACCCTATTACGAAACCTAACCAGCTTGTCCGATTGAGGATCCTTAGCATAATACACAATTAGCCAATCAGTGCCTATACGGAGCTCAGCAGGCTTAAACGCCACCATGGGTATAATGGGAGATTGTTTGTTGTTTTTAGGCATTTTTTTATTTAGGGCTATGAGAATAGTCCTAAAATAATTCCTATTGAATACGTGTCACAAGTTTGACACAACCATGGTGCAAAATTACATATAAATATTTGAATATTAAAATGTTACGAGCGTTTTTTATTATTTCAGTGGTACAAAAATACTATTTTTTTGCGAATAAAAAGGGAGAAGAAGAGATTTTTTGTTAGTCCCATTTGCTTTTTTTGGAAAGGACATATTTTCCTCCTCCTAAGAAACATAGGCAGATGGCACCTCCTAAGAACAATCCTAAGGTCTCAATTGCCCAAGCTCCTGTATCAGGATTGATGACAAAAATTTCGTTTTTATGTACTAAGAAAATAGCTACCAAGCAGTTAAGTGCTATAATCATGGAAAAGAAACGGGTACGATAGCCTGCAATGAGCAGAATAGGTGCTACAATCTCGCCTATATAGACTCCGTATGCCCAAATACTAGGCAGTGCGTGATTGACCAATTGTATTTTTACAAAACTAATATCATGTAACTTAGAAATTCCATGGAAGAGCAATATTCCTCCAATGACAATCCTCAACAGAAGAATTCCTATGTGAACACCATTATTATTACTATTTGTATCTTTGTAGTACATTATCAACTAAATTATAAAGAGAGTGGGTGCAAAGATAGTGAAATTATTTCTGTAAATACAAGCATTTAATATAAATTAGTAAATATAAGTGTTTACACTTACCTTTATCCCAAAACGTTCATATAAGAGAGTTTTGAAACGATGTGCTACCATAAGGTCTGTAAATATCATGGCACGGCTAATACTCGTGGTAAAAACTACCTCTCCTATGAGGTATTCCACAAGATAAGTTCCCTCTTGGGTCATTAGAACATAATTAGGACTGGGGATTGCTTCCACTGCATTGGAATTTTTCGCAAAGTTACAAAAAAATAAGTAGAAGCTATTGATTTTTTGATATTTAATATATCATTTTAACATTTTAATAAAGAACAAATTTTTGAAAAAATCGTACATTTGTCCAAAATTTGATATGTACGCAAGAATTTTTTTTATAATAACCCTTATAGGAATACAGCCTATTTTTTCTCAGCAAACAGATACTCTAACAAAGGGAAGTAGTACTCAAGACAGTACAGAAGAACCTATTAAGAAAGATAGTATCGGTGCAGGAGAAATGGTATTTGACCTTGAGGAGATATTGTTCTTCGGAAATCAACCTCTTTTCAGAGATGAAACACAAAGGAAAAAATATGAGTTGCTCAAGTATAGGGTGAAAAAAGTATATCCTTATGCTAAAATGGCAGCCGATAAGTTATATAGTATAGAACGAACATTGGACACCTTACACAGCAATAGGCAAAAGAAGAAATATACTAAAAAGATACAGGAGGAAACTGAGGAGCGCTTCACAGATGAACTTAAGAAACTCTCTCGCTCACAAGGACGTATTCTGATTAAGCTCATTTATAGACAGACAGGCTATTCCGCTTATGACTTAGTCAAACACCTGCGCAGTGGTTGGCGTGCTTTCTGGTATAATAATACCGCTTGGTTTTATGATTTGTCGCTCAAGAGTATTTATGCTCCAGAGAGTGTGGAGGAGGATTTTTGGATTGAGGATGTTCTTCTGAGAGCTTTCTCACAAGGAGAATTGGAAATGCAACCTCCTGCTATTGGGATAAATTATCAAGCGATAGAGAAAAAGTGGCGAAAGCCAGCGGGTGAGTAGAAATTTGAGGAAAAAGGGCGAGCTTTAATTTAGCTCACCCTTTTTTGCTTGTTAGAAAGTATATTTGATACCAAAGTTAAGTCCTAAAGAGGAATAAGAAGCTTTTTCAGTAAGTTTTTTATTACTCAAAGGGTTCTCAAGTTCTTCTTTGCTAGCTTCCTCTACATAGTTGGTTCGTTGGTGATATACTTGTCCACGCAGTGCATCATTATAAGTGCCATTGGTAAAGCCATCTAAGTCTTTTAGAGGGACTTCTATGGATCGGCTGGCTCCCCCTATACTAAGATTAGCCTTGAAAGTTTGTTTGAAATCTTTCAGTTCGGAGTAGTCACGCTTTACAGCAATGTTCATATATTCCAATTCCGCAAATATAGACAAGTGTTCATCAATATGATAATTATACCCTAAAGCAGCGATAGTACCAAAAGGCATTTTTCCTTTGTAATCTTCGGTATAGGAAGTCTCAATGGTAGCTCCGGAGGCGATGGAGGCTCCGCCAGGTAAGCCCGCTAAGGAAGGAACTACAGCCTTAAGTCTGGCAACGATTGAGGCAGGAATATCTTGTTGGGTAGTGGTGTAAGAATGGGCTACTGCTTCGGTTTTCCCTCCTATTTTGGTAAGCAATCCAAAACGTCCGTAGAAATTATCGGTAAAGTTATAGGTTACTGATAGGGCAGCTCCCAAGGCACGTCCTCTTCCAATAACTTCTCCGTTAATGCTGGCTTTTAGAGGAGTATTTGCGATAGTTCTCTCGCTGATTTCGCGTCTTACTACTTGGTCTTTGCCATATAGGTATCCTACACTTACATCTACGCCCCATGTTTTGTTAAAGAAATAACCCACTCTGAGTTGGCTGTTGATGCCTTCTCCGAAAGTACCAAAGCGTACGCTTTGTGTGCCATTGATACTTTCTTCGCCTATTTTGGTGGAAGGTACCCCCCACGCATATCCTCCTGTGGCAGATACATATACCTGTGCGGAGGAAGTGTAGCAAGCTGCTAAGAGACCTGCTAATAGAAAAATTCTCTTCATATGTAATAAATAAAAGTTTGATTTATTCTGCTGTTTTGAGCCACTCTTGAGCAACACTCAAGGGGCGTGCTATGATAGCTCTTTCCCCATCTATGATTATGGGGCGTTCTATAAGTTTGGGATATTGGTGTAGCAAGGCAATAATTTCTTCATCTGAAAGGGTGTCCTTGCCTACTTCTTTCCAAACGGCTTCTTTTTTGCGTACCAACTCTATGGGTTTGATAGCTAATTTGCGTAGGAGTTCCTTTATTTCCTCTATTGTAGGAGGATTTTTGAGATAATCTACTACTTCTAAATTGAGCTCTTCCTCTTTGAGGAAAGCCAAGCATTCTCTGCTTTTGCTACAATGAGCATTGTGGAATATTTTCATGAGTTCTTAATTGTTGGGGATTAGTTATTTGCTCACATACACACTTATGCGATTTTTACTTTCTACCTTTTATCTTTTACTTTAATAGTAGGTGAGTTTTAGTTCTACTACAAAAGCTAATTTATCTTTGTATCGTACTTCTTTTCGTATCCAATTTCCTTTTTTATCGTATTGGTAGGATAGTTCGGAGTAGATAGGGAGTACACCATTGGTACTTATAGATTGTGCATAAGGGGGATAATTGTCTTTGTAGAAATAACTTACTCTGAAGTTATCTGTGTAATTGACATAATCTTCCTTGATTAATTTGGTAGGAAACCCTATAAGATTGTATTCATTCTGGTAGATGTATTTTCTATCATCTTCAGGACTTGTATATATTCGCTCGGAAAGATTTCCAAAATCATCATACCTTAGATAGCATTTTTCAATAATTTCTCCATCTGAATAGTAGGTGATACAAACGATAGGATTACCACTTTCATCCAATCGGCAAAGAGTAATACGCTGGAAATCGCTATCTTGTTCTATATGATAAATTTCTCGGCTTTCTTTCCTTTTTTCATCATAAGTCATGACAAATTCTTTGGTCAATTTGCCTTTGCTGTTATATACTTTTTCTTTTTTACGTCTGTTTTTGTGGTCATAAGTTATTTTTCTCTTTCCAATAACTTTATTTTTGTCATCATAGAATATTCTTTTAGTAACTTTACCTGCTTTGTTGAGCTTTATATAAGCATTTTTGTCATATAGAACGCCATTACTTATTATTTTATCTATCGTTTTGTCCTCATTCTCTTTTATTTTGTAAGGTATCATACGTATAGACTTTATTTTTCCTCTTAAAAAGAAATATTTAAGAGGTTCATCATCCTGAGCAAAAGTTGTAAGAGTATATAAGACAAATAATAAGTAAAGTAAAGGTTTCATGGAAAGGTCTTTTTAATAATAGGTGATTTCTCTTTTGATAATAGCAACCGCTTTTCCCTTGTGCAAATATGTTTTTTCTATCCAATTACCTTTGTGATCTAACTTATATTGGAAAGAGTAAGTGATGGGAGCATTTTGGTTAAGTGTAAAGATATGCTTTATAGGATAAATATCATTCTTGTAGATATACTCAAAGGAGCTCTTTATCTCAAAGTGAGGGCGGATAATTGTATTTTCTACTTTTGTTAGTCTATTGTTATGATCATATTCATAAGAAGACTTATGTTCAAGTTTGTTTTTATCATTATAAGTACGAGATTGGGTTAGGTATTTATTTTTGTTGTATTCAAGTACAGATTTTGCGGTTAGCTCTCCCTCGAAACCATAGGCAATCACCTCAGCGATTTGATCATTAGGGGTCATAGTCAGTTCTATTTTGGATTTTTTGTTAGGAAATCCAGTAGAAGTGGAGGTAGCTTTTCCCCTTTTCTGTGTATCATCATACTCATAAATGGTAGTTTGTGTTAGGTCTTCAGCAGCGATGCTAAGGATCTCTTTGGTCAGTCTACCCTTAGCATCATAGCTTGTCTTTTTGATAGTTGTAGGTCTTTTCCCCTTGTGGTAATTGACAAACTCAATGATACGACCTTGGGTATCAAAGGTGATTTGCTGGTTGTCGTCAAAGTGATCTACGTTCAAATCTCCTTGTGCTTCAGGGAGTTCTTCCTTGGTTACTGTTAGGGTCTTTACTTCATCCTTTAGCTGGTAAGCAAATCGTTGTTTTTCTTTTTGTCCCCAACAGAGAGAACAAAGTAAGAAGAGGAGGTAGGTAAGTTTCATGTGAAATAATCTAGATCAGGTCGCTGAGGTTATCTACGGCTACATAGCGTTCTACATTGAAGCCTTCAGCATAGTCGCGGTTGATGAGCATACCCAATTCCTGAGCGCGGAACTTGATGCTATCTTGGAAATTCTGACTGGTGATAACCGTTTGTGGGTCGTTACCTTCGTCAGGAACGAACTGGGAACGATAGGCATATACCGCTTCAATCTTTTTTTCTAAGAAACCAGTGATATCTACCACGAAATCAGGACGAAGGTCTTTCCACTGTATGTAGTGATAAACGACTTTGGGACGCCAAGCCTCTTGTGAGTTTCCGTTCTCATCGCTGGTTTCTATACGGCGCAGACCGCTCAAGAAGCACGCATCACTTACAAGCTTGCCGCCCTTGCCATGGTCTATATGGCGATCATCGAAGGGGTTGCAGATTACAATCTCAGGGCGATACTTGCGCAGTTTCTTGACGATTTCCAATTGGTGATGCTTGTCATTGAGGAAGAATCCATCAGCAAAGCAAAGGTTTTCCCTAATACTAATTTGGAGGATACGAGCGGCCTCATCGGCTTCTTTTCGACGGAGCTCGGCACTTCCACGGGTGCCCAATTCCCCTTGGGTAAGGTCAATAATACCTACTTTCTTACCTAAACTAATTTCCTTGGCTAGCGTACCTGCACAACCGAGTTCTACATCGTCGGGGTGTGCGCCAAATGCTAAAATGTCTAATTTCATATTACTTAGTTGTTAGTTGTTAGAGATTAGTTGTTAGAGACTTGAACTAGCTACTAACAACCAACCACTAATGTTGATTCTATAATTTGTGCAAATGTACAAAAACTTTCCCAAAGTAGAAGACTTTGGAAAAGTTTTTGTCGAAAATTTTTGAACACACTAAAAAAATATACTTATTTTTCTAGGGGTAGGTAGCATTAGTTCTTTACACGGAAAGCTTTTTCCTGTGGATAGTAAGCTACTTCACCCAATTCTTCTTCTATGCGGAGTAGTTGGTTATACTTGGCCATACGGTCAGAACGAGAGGCAGAACCAGTCTTAATCTGGCGGGTATTGAGAGCTACTGCAAGGTCAGCAATGGTATTGTCCTCAGTTTCTCCAGAACGGTGAGACATGATAGAGGTGTAGCCTGCACGGTGTGCCATATCTACCGCTGCGATGGTTTCGGTAAGGGTACCTATTTGATTTACTTTGATAAGGATAGAATTACCTACCCCTTGAGCAATACCTTTTTCTAAACGTTCTACATTGGTTACAAAAAGGTCATCACCTACAAGTTGTACGCGGTCACCAATAGCATCGGTAAGGAGTTTCCAGCCGTCCCAGTCGTTTTCATCCATACCATCTTCTATGGATATGATTGGATATTTGTTCACCAATTCAGTAAGGTAAGCTACTTGTTCAGCGGAGGTACGTTTTTTACCTTTTTCGCCTTCGAACTTGGTGTAGTCATAGATACCATTTTCATAGAATTCAGAAGAAGCGCAGTCAAGGGCAATTTTCACTTCATCGCCGAACTTATATCCTGCTTTCTCTACTGCTTTCTTGATAGTCTCAAGGGCATCTTCTGTGCCCTCGAAAGTAGGCGCAAAACCTCCTTCGTCTCCCACGGCAGTGCTTAATCCGCGGTCATGGAGTACCTTCTTAAGGTTGTGGAAGATTTCAGAACCCATTTGCAAGGCTTGAGAGAAAGACTCAGCTTTTACGGGCATGATCATAAACTCTTGGAAAGCGATAGGCGCATCGGAGTGAGAACCTGCATTGATGATGTTCATCATAGGTACAGGGAGGTTGTTGGCACTTACGCCCCCTACATAGCGGTAGAGAGGAATGCCCAATTCTTCAGCAGCCGCTTTGGCTACAGCGAGGGACACCCCAAGGATAGCATTGGCTCCCAATTTGGATTTGTTAGGGGTGCCATCAAGCTCGATAAGAACTTTATCAATAAGGTTTTGGTCAAATACATTCATTCCGATAATCTCTTCGGCGATGATATCATTGACATTTTCTACAGCTTTGAGTACTCCTTTTCCTAAGTATTCTTTTCCTCCGTCGCGAAGTTCCACTGCTTCATATTCTCCGGTAGAAGCACCAGAGGGAACAGCAGCACGTCCTCTGGCACCGCTATCAGTAATTACATCTACCTCTACAGTAGGGTTACCTCTTGAGTCGAGGATTTGTCTTGCATGTACATCTAAAATAATATTCATGGCGTTAATATTTAAATAAGGTTAATAATCGGTTATTAGGAACAAAGGTCAGTGGTCAGTGGATACTGACAACTGACCTTTTGGGGTTATTTCTTTTTGTTGTTTTGTTGGGCACGTTGTTGCGCTTCGGCTTGTTCCATCATTTCGCGGAATTTGCGTTGGAACTTACCTTCCTTACGTGGTTTCTGCTTGTTCTCTTGTATCTTGGCATGGATACGTTTTTCATCAATAATCCAATACTTGATAGCCAACATAATAAATATAGTAATAAGGTTGGATATGAAATAATACAAACTCAAGCCACTAGCGTAGTTATTGAAGAAGAATAACATCATCAGAGGGGAGATGTACATCATAAACTTCATATTAGGCATGCCCTCTTGTTGGGGTTGTTGCATTTGCCCTGTGGTCATAAGCATATATATCAGCATGGTAACAGAGGCTAATATAGGGAATAGACTCACGTGATTTCCATAGAAAGGAATGCTGAAAGGCAATTGAGCTATGGAGTCATAAGAGGAAAGGTCGTTAGCCCACAAGAAAGATTGCTGGCGGAGTACAAAGGCTGTCGGGAAGAAGCTAAAGAGCGCAAAGAAGACAGGCATCTGTAAGAGGGCAGGAATACAGCCACTGAGAGGATTGACTCCTGCTTTACTATATAGTGCCATGGTCTCTTGTTGGCGCTTCATAGCGTTATCTTGACCTTTGTATTTCTCGTTAATCTCCTCTATCTCTGGACGAAGTACTTTCATTTTGGCCTGAGAGAGGTAGGACTTATATTGGATAGGGGAGAGCAGAATACGTACAATAATGGTAAGGACGATAATGGCCAATCCTATAGACATAAAGCTGCTTAAGAGGTCGAAAACAGGAATTACAAACCATTTGTTGATCCAACCAAAGATACCCCAACCTAGAGGAATTGCTTTGGTAAGACCGTACTGCTTGTCATATTTTTTAAAAATATGATAATCCGATGGTCCATAGAAGAAGTGTAGTGACTGATTCAACTCTCCAGATGTGTATTCCAGAGGAAATATGGCTTTGAAGTCTTTGGTATTTTGTACACTTTTGTCTTCAGATGTAGCCAAGTTCTTGGAAGAGATAGCACCACTTGCAAAAGGCTTATCGGTGATGAGGAAGGAGCTAAATAGGTGTTGCTTGAAATTCACCCATTTGACAAGCTTGAATTTCTCAGAGTCTTCCCCTCCTGCACTAAGCTTATCATCGCGGTCATCCTCATACTGTACGACAGCTTGTACATATCGGTCTTCGTAAGTAACGCTCTTTTCCATACGGCGCGCCTTAAGCTTCCAAGTAAGCTGAGGAGCATTGCTTGTATTGAGCACAGAGCTAAGACCTACGCTGCGCACTGTCATATCAATGAAATATTCATCGGGACGGAGCGTATATACATATTCAAGGTATTGATTGGCTGATACTCGTAGCTTCATGGAAAGTACATTGCCAGCGAGAGAAGGTTCGAAAAATAAGTCTTCTGTCTTTAGGGTACGGTTATCCGTAGTGGTAATCTCCAAGGAGAAAGCGGCATTGTTATCTTTGATAAGTTCTACAGGTTGCCCTTCGTAGGTCTTTTGGTTTTTTACTAAAAGGCTTGTAATCTGTCCGCCCTTGTTGCTTACTTGTAGTTTAAGTAAGCTGTTTTCTAAGGTAGTAACAGCCCCCTCCTTAGCAGAAGGCAAGGTAGCAGAGTAGGCAAAAGCCCCTAGTTTTTCTTTGTACTTACTAAGACCTAAGGAATCGGTAGGCAATGAGGTCATTGCCTGTGGGTCAGGTGTATTTTGTGGCTGTGAGGAGTCGGTTGTTTGGGTGGTATTATTCACTTGCTCCGCAGTAGATTGATTGCGATAGAAAAAGAATATAAGCACAATGGTCATAAGCATCATACCTATAAGAGAAGTGAGGTTGGAACGTCTTTCTTCCATAGAGTGTTTGTTGATTTGATTAGGGTATTAATATAGGGCAAAGATACAATTTTTTAAGAACATGACCAATATTTTGCCCTGAAATATTGGAAGTTGTTTTTGAATTATTTTTTGAGTTTGTAGTCCAAAGCGGCTTTTACAAAAGCTACAAATAAGGGGTGTGGTTTGGCTACCGTACTCTTGTACTCAGGATGGTATTGTACACCTATGAACCAAGGATGAGAGGGGAGTTCGATTACTTCCACTAAGCCTGTTTTAGGGTTGATGCCTGAACAGCGCAAGCCAGATTCTTCAAGAGGTTTGCGATATTCGCTATTGAACTCATAACGGTGACGATGGCGCTCTGAGATATGGGTATTTTCATATACCTCATAAATCTTGCTGTCTTTTTCCAGATCACAATCCCAAGCACCCAAGCGCATGGTACCGCCTTTTTGGGTTACATGTTTTTGTTCTTCCATAAGGTCAATTACCTTATAAAGGGCATTGGGGCTTACTTCGGCAGAGTTGGCATTCTCAAAGCCTGCCACGTGTCGGGCAAACTCAATAACGGCCATTTGCATACCTAAGCAGATACCAAGGAAAGGAATATTATGTTCACGAACATACTGTATAGCCTTAATTTTTCCCTCTAAACCACGTTCACCAAAACCAGGTGCTACCAATACTCCGTCAAGACCGCTGAGTTTGTCCTTTAAGTTGCTCTCGTCCAAGTATTCGGAATGAATCATGACTACTTCTACTTTTACCTCATTTTCGGCTCCTGCATGAATGAAAGCCTCTAAGATAGACTTATAAGCATCGGGTAGTTCTACGTATTTTCCTACAAGACCTATACGTACACGGTGCTTAGGGTTCTTATGTTTTTGTAAGAAAGTATTCCATTTGCTCAGATCAGGGGCTTGGGCATCGGAAAGCGCTAATTTCTTGAGCACCACTGTATCAAGTCCTTCAAGGAGCATGAGGTTGGGTACATCGTAGATGGTAGAGACATCAATGGACTGAATAACTGCTTCTTTCTTTACATTGCAGAAAAGGGCAAGCTTTTGTCTGAGGTCATCGGGCAGCTCTCGGTCGGTGCGGCATACTAATACATCGGCTTTGAGACCACTTTCCATAAGGGCTTTTACGCTATGTTGAGTAGGTTTCGTCTTTAGCTCACCTGCAGCAGCTAGATAGGGTACCAAAGTAAGATGTATTACAATGGCATTGTTATCACCTAGTTCCCACTGGAGTTGTCTTACGGCTTCTATATAAGGTAGGGATTCGATATCTCCTACGGTACCTCCGATTTCGGTGATGACAATATCATACTGACCGCTTTTGCCAAGGAGCTGTATACGGTCTTTGATTTCATTGGTAATGTGAGGAATTACCTGTACAGTCTTACCCAAGAACTCTCCACGGCGTTCCTTTTCTATAACACTTTGGTAGATACGCCCTGTGGTAACATTGTTAGCCTGAGAGGTATATACATTAAGAAAGCGTTCGTAATGACCAAGGTCAAGGTCAGTTTCAGCACCATCCTCAGTTACATAACACTCACCATGTTCATAAGGATTCAGAGTACCAGGGTCTATATTGATATAAGGATCTAACTTCTGAATAGTAACCCGATAGTTTCTGGCTTGTAGTAGTTTAGCTAGCGAAGCGGCAATGATTCCCTTGCCTAAAGAGGAGGTAACTCCCCCTGTTACGAAGATATATTTAGTATTATCCATGTGCTTTATTAAGATAGGGCAAAAGTAAGGATATTTTGCGAATTAAACAAATAAGTAAGGGAATAATGAATGGTGATAAGTGAATAGTTTTTTTCACTCTTCACTTTTGCTCATGCTAGTTCAATTTACTAGATTTTAACTTTGTTCAGGTAGATCAATACAAATCCTTGAATAAGCCTCGTCATCTGTATAAGTACAATTCATTGCATCTTAGTGCAGAGAGATCAAGCGGATGATGGCAGTATTCAGTTGGCAGTTGAAAAAAAATAGAAAAATGTAAAGTCCGTGTTTGAGAAAAAAGTTGTATATTTGCCCCTAAATATATTAGTTAATGAAAAAGATTTGTTTTATAGCCACAATAGGCTTGCTATTTTGGGGACAGTATGCTTGTGGGCAACAGCTAAAAATCAATCAAAGCCAGCAAATCAAAGACCTTATGGAGGTAAAAAAGGAATTTGGACAGCAGGAGAAGACCTACCAAATCCAGATATATAATGGAACTATCTCTGAGGCAAATGAAGAGATCAAACGCGCTTCTGGGAAGTACTCTTATCCCTGCTTTTTGGCTTTTGAAACCCCTAACTATAAGGTTCGTATGGGACAATTCCGTACCCGCTTAGAGGCAGAAAAAGCTCTTACTAAGGTCAAAAATATGTACCCAGCAGCATTTGTGATAGCACCTTATTAGTGAGAAGTGAAGAAAATGGCTGACTGTGAATGAACAATTAATAATTAATAAAAAATGTTTTACAAAGCACATAAAGAAGGGGCAAAGATTATTTTGGTAAGTACCATTATTACAGCACTACTTTTCATACTAATAGACCAGTTTGTAGTCAATATGGAATGGCTTAGGATAGCCCTTATGTTGGTTGTCCTTGTTTTCTTTGTACTGATATTGCAGTTTTTTAGAAATCCTAAGCGTGAAACCCCTATAAATCCTAATCATATCATTTCCTCAGTAGATGGTAAAGTGGTAGTAATAGAGGAAGTAGAAGAGAATGAGTACTTTAAGGATAAGCGTCGCATGATCTCCGTATTCATGTCGCCCCTGAATGTACATGTAACTCGCTATCCTATGAGTGGACGTGTAGTTTATAGCAAGTATCACCCAGGGAAGTACTTAGTGGCATGGCATCCCAAGGCCTCTGAGGAGAACGAACGTACCACAGTAGTGGTTGAAAATGAACAGTTTGGGAAGGTACTCTACCGACAAATAGCAGGTGCCTTAGCCAAGCGTATCGTTAATTATGCCAAAGAAGGAGATGTTGCTCTGCAGGGAGCTGATGCAGGTTTTATCAAGTTTGGCTCTCGTGTGGATATTTATCTTCCTCTTTCAGCAAAAGTAAAAGTTACTCTCGGACAGAAAGTAAAGGGAGGTATAGATGTTATAGCAGAGGTGTAGTTTTGGAAGAAGAGAAATTTACCGATTTTTCAGCGCTACTCTGCAAATGGTACACTATTCATAAGCGGGATTTGCCATGGAGGGGAGTAAAGAATCCTTATTATGTATGGCTCTCTGAGATTATTCTACAACAAACCAGAGTAAGCCAAGGGCTTCCTTATTACTTGAATTTTGTAGCACAGTTTCCTTCGGTGGCTGATTTGGCGAATGCTCCTGAGGAAAAAGTGCTTAAAGTATGGCAGGGCTTAGGTTATTATTCTAGAGCTAAGAACTTGCAGCATGCTGCCCAGTATATTACTAGGGAATTGGGGGGTGTTTTCCCTACCACTTATGAGGGACTACTATCTCTCAAAGGTGTGGGAGATTACACCGCTAGTGCTGTTGCCTCTATTTGCTACAATGCCCCCAAGGCTGTAGTAGATGGAAATGTGTATAGAGTCCTTAGTCGCATATTTGATATAGAAATACCTATCAATACCACCGAAGGGGTGAAGTATTTTAGGGAATTGGCTTATCATCTTTTAGATAAGGATAGGGCAGGGGAGTATAACCAAGCTATTATGGAGTTTGGGGCGCTTCAGTGTAAGCCACAATCTCCAGATTGTAAGGGGTGTGTGATGAATGAAAAGTGCTTGGCCTATCACAAAGATAAGGTAGATAGGCTACCTGTGAAGCTACCTAAGGTGAAGATTACTCATCGTTATTTTCATTACTGTGTGATTTCCGATACACGAGGCTATACCCTTATGGAAAGGCGAGGTGAGAAAGATATCTGGCAGGGACTTTATCAGTTTCCTCTTTTGGAGACTACGGGAGACCTTTCAGAAGCTGATGTATATGTGTTGCTTAAGGAAAAATATCCCAAGGCTGTGGACATAGCACTCCAGCCTAAGGCTTTTTTGCATAAGCTCACACATCAGCATTTGCATATATCATTTTGGAAAATAGAGTTAGCAGAAGTCCTCGCACAAGGGATTCCTCCTACTGAGTTGGAGAAGTACCCGATGCCAGTGGTGATACAAAAATACATCAATAAGGACAAATGATTAATTATTGAATATAGACTAAAATATTACTATGAACGGAACATTAAATAAAGTCATGCTTATAGGTCGGTTAGGAAGTGATGTGAAACTCACTTACTTTGAGAAAGACAGTTGTGTAGGACAGGTGTCCTTGGCCACTGATGAATCCTATACCGATAAGACTACTCAACAAAAGGTGGAAAATACCCAGTGGCACAATCTTGTATTTAATAATAAGTTGGCCGAACTGGTAGCAAAATACGTCAGAAAGGGAGACCTACTGTATGTAGAAGGGAGATTGCGTACTCGACAATATCAGTCACAAGATGGTACCCCCCGTTATATTACAGAAATAGTGGCCTCAGATGTTAATTTCCTGACTCCTAAAAAAGGTACTTCCCAAGAGGCAACAAATATACCTCAATCAGTGTCAGCTACCCCTCAAGCAGAGGGTAGTGTACCAGACACAGGAATGGGTGCCCCATCACAAAAAGATGTTGTACCATTCTAAAAATAAAAGGATTCTCGTGAAGTCCTTATTGTATAACTAAACATTTAATTTTGGACACAGATTCGTCGATACTACAATCATTAACACCATCCACTGTGGATTTGCTCGTTAGAGCACTTATTTTTATGGTTCTTTTAGGTTGTTCTGCCCTTATATCAGGTGCAGAAACCGCTTTGTTTTCTCTCTCCTCTACTGAATTGGAAGAAGAGGAAGCTAAGGATAGTAGCTCCATTATCGTGCAGTTGCTTAAAAGACCTCAGAAATTACTGGCTACTATACTGATAGCTAATAACTTAGTTAATATATCCATTGTTTTAGTTTTTGCTCCCTTAGGAGAGTTTCTCTTTGGTGGTATGAACGAATGGGTACGAGCTATCTTTGAGGTAGGTATTCTTACTTTCGTTATTTTGCTCTGTGGGGAGATTCTGCCTAAGATATATGCCAATCGCAATAACCTCATCTTTGCTCATAGGGTGGCTCCTATTATCAAGGTGTTAGATGTATGCCTTACTCCGCTGAGTGTATTTATGACTCTTTTTACTACCTTTATCAATGATAGGCTTCGTAAAAGTTCCTCTATTTCGGTGGGACAACTCTCTCAGGCATTGGAACTTACTTCTCAAGAAGATACCACTCGTGAGGAACATAAGATACTCTCCGGCATTGTATCTTTCGGAAATACTGATATACGAGCGGTCATGCATCCACGCATAGATATTTCGGCTATAGATGAGACGATGACCTATGCCGAGGTTTTGGCTTTTATTCAAGAAAATGGTTATTCTAGAGTGCCTGTATATCAGGATAATATAGATAATATTACAGGGATTATCTATGCCAAAGACCTCTTACCCTATTTAGATGAAAAGGATTTTGATTGGAGGCGTATCAAGCGAAAGGCTTTTTTTGTACCCGATAACAAGAAGTTGGACGACCTACTGACCGAGTTTCAACAAAGAAAAATACACTTAGCCATAGTGGTAGATGAGTATGGGGGTACTTTAGGAGTGGTAACCCTTGAGGACGTAATAGAGGAAATTGTAGGGGAAATCAGTGATGAATATGATTCGGAGGATACCTTTTATACCAAGCTCGATGAGAATAATTTTCTCTTTGATGGCAAAACAGCCCTCAAGGATTTTTATCGAGTACTTGCTGTACCTGCATCGGCTGAAGAGCATTTTGAGAAAATACGAGGAGAGAGCGAGACCCTTGCAGGCTTTCTGTTAGAGCTTATTGAGGCTTTCCCAGAGAAAAAACAGGTGATTGCTTTTGAGAACTACACCTTTACTATAGAAGATATAGACAAAAAAAGAATCAAACAACTAAAAGTGACTATCAAATGATGAGCAGACTTCTTATCAGTTGTTGTATAGGGCTTTTCTTAGTAGCCTGTGGGGGAGATATACAGCCCAAGCCTAAGGCTTTTTTGCGCTTGGATTACCCAGAAGCTCAATATGATACCCTCAAGGAGGAGACCCCTTTCTCGTTTGAGAAAAATACCTATGCCAAGGTTAGCAAGAAAGAGGGGTATAACCTTAATCTAGATTATCCTGCCATGAAGGCAACTATATATATTACCTATAAGCCCGTGAAGGATAATCTTGTAAAGCTTCTCAAGGATGCACAAAACCTTACTTACGAACATACAATCAAGGCGACTAATATAGTGGAACAACCTTACCTAAATACGCAAGATAAGGTATATGGCATGTTCTACGAAGTAGATGGAAATGCGGCTTCGCAATCCCAGTTCTATATCACCGATAGTACGAGACACTTTATTACAGGGTCTATCTACTTTAGGGTACGTCCCAATTATGATTCTATATATCCTGCAGCTATGTACTTGAAAAAGGATATTCGCCGTATTATGGAAACTGCCTATTGGAAATAAGATGCAAAAGAGTATTTTAATAATCTTGACCCTACTACTGCTCTCCTGTGAGCGTAAGGATTACCAGCGCAATCCCTTTTTGCAAGAGGCAAAATTCACCATTACCCTTAACCTACGCTTGGCTGAGTATAGTAAGTTGAGAATCCCAGGGGGAGTTGTCCTAGTAGATAATGTCGGTCTCAGAGGCATAGTGGTCGCCAATATAGGTAATAACTATATGGCATGGGAGCGTGCCTGCCCCTCACAAGCACTTTCTGCTTGTAGTCAGATGACCCTTGAGGACGATCACCTATTCATGCTATGTCCTTGTAATGGGGTAAGATACAACTTGCTCAATGGACAGCCTCAATCAGGAAAAACCACTTATCCAATGCTTAACTATCAGGTAGTAGTACAGGGTGATGCCTTAGTAATATCCAATTAGATGCTTTACAACTTTCTCAATACAAATAAGAATAGTCATTTCTTCTTCCTCTATGGACTTGGAGCCTTACAGATAATACTCTATCGATATCTCCTTATAGGACTCCCCATAGAGCTGATTTCCCTTGCAGAGACTCTTGTGATGTGCTTGCTGCTGTTGATAAATATATCCACTATAAATTTTATTATTAGGAAAAATCAACTCAGTCAGGGGAATCTTTTGGTGGTATTTTTCTGGATTGTGATCAGTATGCTCTTCCCTGAGGTGTACAAGGACTATACGGTTATGCTTGCCAATACTTGTATCTTATTTGTGATTCTCCAGATCATGCAATCGCACAATATTACCGATGGCAGGCAAGTTTTCTTCGATATTTCAGTACTTATTTTCTTAGCTACCTTATTTTTTCTTCCCTCCTTGCTAGCACTCTTCTTGCTTTGGTTACAGATATTGACCTCACCAGGGAAGAAATTTCGCAATTCTCTCATTCCTTTGGTAGTTTTTGCGATACTTTTCGTTATTTTATTGGCAGCGTCCCTGTTTCTTGGCTGGAAAAATCAGCTGTTCCTTCGTTTTTATTATTTACCGAAGTTTGATATATCATCCTTTCTACAATACAAATTTTTACCACTTCTAGGGATACTTTTGATCAATATCATGATCACCTCTTGGTTGCTCAAGAAATCCTATAAGCGTTATTATTCAGGTTTTTTTATTAGCTTGATATTGGTGGGTATGGTAGGGATTGTCCTACATGAAAATAAAAATGCTGTAGGATGGCTTTATTTTACCTTTCCTACAGCACTTTCAAGTATGATGATCATAGAAGGTCTTAAGCGACATTGGCTTAGAGAGGCCTTGTTATGGTTCTTTGTATTATCACTTGTGGGGATTCTAATTTTAGGTCGCTCCTATCTGCTCTAATGACCACCTGTAATCCAACGATAGATGTCATTGCCATTGGCATAGATAAGCAGGGCTAAGAGGATGAAAAATCCTACCATTTGTGCATATTCCAAAACCTTTTCACTAGGCTTTCTGCCTGTTACCATTTCGTAAAGAAGGAAGACTATATGTCCTCCGTCAAGTGCAGGGATAGGAAGTATATTCATGAAAGCCAATATAATAGAAATAAGAGCCGTACTTTCCCAGAAGCGAAGCCAATCCCAAGAAGTATCGAACATCTTTGCCATAGTGGCAAAGCCACCCACTTGGTTTGCTCCTTTTTTAGTGAAAATGTATTTGAATTGGACTACATAGTCATGTAGTGTCCAATAGCCATAACTAATTCCTTCAGAGATAGAGGCAAGGAAAGAGTAATCTACATGAGTGCTTTTATTATCATAGAACTCAATACCAGTAACCCCTAAGATGTCATTTTCAGGGGTAATCTTTAAGTTTTTTGTCTCGGCACCTCGGAGGATCTGTATGGTGTTTTCTCCTTCCTTGAGCAAAGGTTTGAGCTGGTCAAAGAAAGTAATTTTCTCGCCATTAATCATAGTGATATGATCTCCTTTCATAAGGCCAGCCTTACTTGCAGGTGAGTCCTCTAAGACACTATCGATCTCGGTGGTGCGGCGCTTGATAAAGGGCAAAGGCACCTTGTCGGAGTGAAATACTTGCATGCCAAGGGTATCGGGAACAGAGAAAGTCTGCACGGAACCATCAGCTTTCTGTACGGTGATATTCTCTATGTGACGGGTGAGAATCATACGGTTGATAGCGAAAGTATTGGTAAGGTCTTTTCCGTTGACTTTCAGAGGAATATCTCCATTGGAAAAACCATAGGACTTCATCGTTTCGCTTACTTCATAACCGTGAGGTACATCAGAAGGGCGGATTTCATCTTTTCCCCATACGCTAAAAATCATGGCATAGATGAGAATCCCCAAGATAAGGTTCACCGTAACTCCGCCAATCATAATAATCAAACGTTGCCATGCAGGTTTGCTTCTGAATTCCCAAGGTTGGGCAGGTTGTGCCATCTGTTCCTTGTCCATGCTCTCGTCTATCATACCAGCTATCTTCACATATCCTCCCAGAGGTAACCAGCCAATTCCATAGACAGTTTCCCCAATCTTTTTCTTGAATAGGGCAAATTTGACATCAAAGAACAAGAAGAATTTCTCTACCCTTGTTTTGAATAATTTGGCGGGTATAAAGTGTCCTAACTCGTGGAGAATCACTAAGATAGATAAGCATAGCAGTAGCTGACCTGCGCGAATAAAAAATGCTTCCATTAATACTGTTTTTAGCCCGCAAAAATAGGAAATAATTGGCAAATTAGCAAAATAATTTGACAATGAGCAATGAGCTAATTAGGAAATTGGTAAATCAATCAAAATCTTGTTAATTAATGGTTTTTAAACAATCATTAACAATTAAATGAGTACCTTTGCCTCCGAATTTAAAATTAATATGATGAAGAAAATTACATTATTATTATTTTTGGCAGTAGGTTCTTTTGCCTCTGCACAATCTTTGGATACCCTAAAGTTGGATACTACTAATGAACAAAGATTAGAAGAGCTCAAAGCAAAAGCCGATGCAGAGAAGCAACAATTAGAAGCTCAAAAAGAAGCTGCAAAACAACAAGAAGCAGCTAACGAAATGGCTAAAAAGGAAATGAAGCTCAAAGAAAGACAGCAAAAAGAAGCTGAGAAATTGGCAAAACAACAACAAAAACAAGCTGAAAGAGAGCGAAAAGCCAAAGAAAAAGAGCAAAAAGCGGCAGAAAAGGCTGCAAAAGAGCAACAAAAACGTGCAGAGAAAAAACAAAAAGCACAAGACAAGCTTGCTAAGGCGAAGTTAAAGGTTAGCAAAGTACAAGCAGAGTACGACAAGCAAGACTTAAAAATAAAAGAGCAATCAGCAAAAGGTAAGCTTTCTGCTGAAAAAGAATTAAAGCTACGTACTAAACTATTGAAAACAAAGTCTAAACTCATAGATGCTCAATCTAAAGTAAATGACTTAGAGATAGAACTACAAAGACTTAATTAGTAACTAATCATCTAAAACTAAAAAGGTTGCCCTTTTGGGCAACCTTTTTTAATGCTTATCCTTAACTATGCAGCAGGAATGCTATCTTGAGCTTGAGGAGTTTCTTCTGGAGACATATCCTCTTCAGGCATGTTCATGTCATCTCCTTCAGAATCATCATGATCGTGACCTCCTTGTTCTTTGGCTCCTTGTTCTTTGTTGATAGAAACAAGCCATTTCCCGTCTACTTTCTTTAGGTCAAGAGCGATTTCTTTTTCAGAATCCTTAGCTTTGTAATAGACTTTAGCCTTATCGCCATCTTCTTCTACTTTGGTAATGGTAAAGTCGTCATCGGAGGCTTTTGCTTTTGCCTTTTCAGCATCTTCTCCTTTAGAAAAGCTTTCCATTATGGAAAGGAGTTCTTGAGAATCCTTATCACAATACTTTTTAGCTTCTGCGAAATCAAGTTTGTTAATCGCTTTTAGGAATTTCTCAGCTACTACTTTAGGTTTGTTGTCACTAGAACAAGAGACAAAGAAAATACCTAAGAGAAGAGAGAAGGTTAAGAGAATTTTTCTCATGATTATAGGTGTTAAAGGGTTTAAACAAGGGAGAGGACATCGCGAGCGATTTGGATTTCCTCATTGGTGGCTACCAATACAATTTTTACTTTGCTATCGGCGGCCTGTACCTCTACGATATCGCTTGGGTGATTGAGTTCTTTGTTCTTGGTCTTATCTATCTTTATTCCTAAGAACTCCAAGTCCTCACAGATAGCCTCGCGAATGGTCGAAGAATTTTCTCCTAAGCCCGCAGTGAAGATAAGGGTATCCACTCCGTTGAGGGCTGCTGCATAGGCACCGATATACTTTTTGACACGATATGCGTACATATCCAAACAAAGTTTGCCATTGTGGTCTCCTTTTTCAGCAAGCGCTTCCACATCGCGTGCATCGGAGCTTCCGGTGATTCCTTTCATACCACTTTCATGGTTGAATATCTTGGCTATTTCGTCGTTGGAGAGGCCTTTTTTTCCTAAGAAAAAAACCACAGCACTGTCAATATCCCCGCAGCGAGTACCCATAAGCATACCTTCGTTAGGGCCAAATCCCATAGAGGTATCTATACAGTGTCCTTGCTCATTGACAGCGGTCATACTGGCACCATTACCCAAATGAAGGGTGATGTTCTTCAGGTGTGGATTATTAAAGTGGCGACGAGTTCGAGCATCTACATACTTGTGACTAATACCATGGAACCCATAGCGACGGATTTTGTCTTCCGTATAGAAATGATTAGGAATAGCATAGCGGAAAGCCTTCTCTGGCATGGTTTGGTGGAAAGCTGTATCAAAGACAACGAAGTTCTCAGTTTCCTTTGGGAATATCTTTTGTGCAGCCTCTATACCTATGATACTGGCAGGGTTGTGTAGGGGTGCTAGTGGAATTACCTTGCGGAGTTCCTCTACCACAGCGGGTGTTACACGCTCAGGAGTAGTGAACTTACCACCATGTACTACCCTGTGACCGATGTATTTTACCTCGCTAGTGGATTTGATCACTCCGAAGTCCTTGTCGGTGAGATATTCAGCAATTACCTTGAAGGCTGCTTCATGGTTAGGGAAGTGCATTTCTTTGCTAATTTTATGCTTTTCTCCTTTTTCCCAATATTCGTGAGTGATTTTACTTTGTTCTAAGCCAATACGTTCGGCAAGCCCTTTAGCCAATACGGTTTCGGTATCCATTTCAATAAGTTGGTACTTGAAAGAAGAACTACCACCGTTGATAATAAGTACTTTCATTGGTTCTATGTTAATTTATCAGTTATTGCAATTGTTAGAAAGGAAGGTCATCTTCTTCTAAATCAGTTCCTTGGGGAGCTGGAGCAGGTGCCTTTGGAGCAAAAGTAGTGCCTCCCTGAGGTGCTTGTATAGGTTGTGGTGGAGGAGCTACTTGACCTTGTGTAGGAGCAGCTTGTGATGTAGTATCCACATTGGCAATGCGCCAAGCGACTAAGGAGTTGAAATACTTCACTTCTCCCTGAGGATTAGTCCATTCACGACCACGAATATCAAAGGTGATCTTTACCACTTGTCCTACTTGATAGTTATTGAGCAACTCACAATTGCCTTGAGTAAAATCAAAGGAAATGGTTTGTGGGTATTGTTCTTCAGTAACAATAATAAGCTCCCTTTTTTGGAAACCATTATTTCCAAAGGTCTGTATAGGAGTAATTAGTTTTATGCGTCCTTGTAATTCCATGTATATAAAATAATGTTATAAAAATCAGAGATAAAAAGAGTAAATATGCGACAAAGGTACTAAAAAAACTGGAATAAGTAGGGCTTTTGTTCAAAAATATTTATCAAGTGCTATACGACTGGGGTTTCTTCTTTTTTGATACGCTTACGGATACGTTTTAATTTCTTAGCGATAAACTTATTCAAATCCTTGTTCTTAATGGTATAAGTGTTCAATAAGAGTACGGGAGCAATGACCCCGAAAGCAAGACTCAAGGTGATAAAACCTGTTTGTAATCCTAGCTTAATAGTCTCAAAAATAGTCTCTAAGGTACGGTCATGCTCATGGGTGATAGTAACAATCTTGATGAGTCCCATCATGAACTCATAACCAGACTTACCAGGGATCATATTAATCACTGCAGGAATCGTAAAAACCATAGGGGGAGTGTGTACTCTATGGGCGAAATACATACTTAAGAAGCCTACAGAGCAGGCACCCGCAAAAGAGGCAATTACCACTTGGTCGGGGATGATTGTCTTGATAAGTAGGAACTTGATACTCCAGCCTATAGCCCCTAATAGTGCAGTAGCCCATAATGCTCTACGAGGAGTGTTGAACAATAAGGCAAAGCCAACCGATACCCACATAGACCAAAATATACGTTCAGCCAAAAGACTAAAAGCATCAAAGAAGTTCATAACCGAAGATAAATAGTGAAAGATAAAAACCAATAGAAATCATAAAGATAAGTACTAAGGCATAGGTAAGTTTGGCCATACCTGCCACCACATGACCTGTGAGTGTATCTATAAAGCCATTGATAAGTGGCACCCCTGGAATAAGCCATAACACACAGGCAGCCAGAGCATTCTTGTATTCTTCCACACCTACAAGGCGAAAAGCATTTACCACACTTACCGATATAAAGGCTGCCCATGCCCAACAGATGAAGACATTGAACTTCCTTACTTGCAATAGGCGTCGACCAGCTAGTCCTATTAGGGTTGCTAAGAAAGAGATACCCATTTCAAAATAACTGTTGTGATTATCTCCTCCAAAGATATAAGCCAATGAGCCTCCAGCCAAGGATACAAAGAACCACATCAGGTACATGTTGTAGTGGGATTTTTGCTTGATATAAGCTACTTCTCGCTCTATTACTTCGATAGGGAGTTTCTTTTCCAAGACCCGCCATGAGAGGATACTGATATCCGAGATTGCATTGAAATTGACCCCATGGTGAGGGATACTCTTAACGATGGTTTCTTTTTCTTTGCTAGCATTGTCATAGACGGTAATAATAATAGCCGAATACGAGTAGAAAATATCACAATGATAGTTCAGCGCATTGGCTATTCGGTTCGTGTTTCTAAGCACCCTACGTGTATTGGCACCTCCTGTGATGAGTACAAAGTTGATTTCAGCCAGAAGCTGTGCCACCCGTTCTATTGCTCTCATGATTATACAGATTGGTTCTAATTATCTTAGTATCACTTATTTACTATAATCAAGAAATAATTCTTCTTTCCTCGCTGTAAGAGAATAAAACGTTCGTTGATTAGGTCTTTTTCTCCGAGTAGGTAACCGTCAGATACCTTTTCTTTGTTTACTGCAATAGAATTTTCGCCTATAGCACGGCGAGCTTCGGAGTTACTTTTGATAAAGCCTGTTTTGGCTGAAAGAGCCGCAATGAGGTCTAAGCCATTGTGTAGGTCTGCCAATGAGATTTCCGCCTGTGGTACGCCATCGAATACCTCAAGGAATGTTTTAGGATCAAGCTTCTTGAGGTCTTCAGAAGTAGAGTTGCCGAAAAGAATCTGTGAGGCTTGTACGGCCTTCTCCCATTCCTCTTTGCCATGTACCAAAAGGGTTAGTTCTTCAGCTAATTTGTTTTGTAAAATTCTTAGGTGTGGAGCCTCATGGTGTGCAGCAGTGAGAGCTTCTATTTCCTCCTTAGGGAGCATGGTGAAGATCTTGATATAGCGCTCAGCATCGGCATCGGAAGTGTTGATCCAATATTGGTAGAACTTATAAGGAGAAGTCTTTTCAGGATCAAGCCATACGTTACCTCCTTCGGATTTGCCGAACTTGGTACCATCGGCTTTGGTGATCAGTGGACAAGTAAGGGCAAAGGCCTTTCCTCCTACTTTACGGCGAATTAGTTCGGTACCTGTGGTGATATTGCCCCATTGGTCCGAGCCTCCCATCTGTAAGGTTACATTCTTTTCTTGGTAGAGGTGTAGGAAGTCATAGCCTTGTAGTAGTTGATAAGAGAACTCGGTGAAGGACATACCTTCGGTATTCTCATTGGGGTCAAAGCGTTTTTTTACCGAATCCTTGGCCATCATATAATTCACAGTGATATGCTTGCCAATATCGCGAATAAAGGTAAGAAAAGAGAAGCCCTTCATCCAATCATAGTTATTGACTAGTTCCGCACGATTGGAGGCAGTACTTTCAAAATCAAGGAATTTAGCCAATTGTTTTTTGATACCTTGTATATTGTGTGTCAAGGCCTCTTCGGTGAGGAGGTTTCTTTCAGCAGATTTGCCAGAGGGGTCACCTATCATACCTGTAGCCCCTCCTACCAGTGCATAAGGCTTGTGGCCGCAGTTTTGGAAGTGGCGGAGCATCATCACTCCTACAAGGTGCCCTATATGTAGTGAGTCCGCTGTAGGGTCAATCCCTACATAAGCGGCTCGAAGTCCTTCCATAAGGTGCTGTTCAGTCTCCGGCATGATGTCCTGAATCATACCACGCCAACGCAATTCTTCTACGAAATTCTTCATTTTCTTTCTTTAGTTGTTAGTAATTAGTGGTTAGTTGTTAAAGATTAGTTTTTGCTTTGCAAAGGTAAGAAATAAAACTAAGATAACAATGAAAAAAGGGAGAAAAAAAACACTAAGATTGTTTGTAACTCATGGAGAAAAGTCGTACTTTTGCATGATATAAATAATCTTATACAAAGACAATCTATGAGCTTTCTTTTGTCTAAGCAGCTATTGGGCATACTTTTGTTGGTAGGGTTGTCGCTGATGTCTTGCCAAAACCAATCTAAGTCCTCTACACAAGAGGTGCCTACGCAGGAACAAGCCCTTTCCAAAGAGCGCCCTAATCCTGCTGCAGGGGAGACTGATACGGCTGCACAATCCCTTACAGAAGACCAAGTAGTAGACCTGGTATTCACATTGCCTATCACTCAAAAAGTGCATAATCAAATAAGTAAAGCAACCCAAGGACAGAGAGGGGTCTCTGTTATAGTAGATCCTCAAAAGACCATGAATAATGCTCAGGAGTACTATGAGGTACGAATAGGCTACAATGGAGAGGATCGCTATGAGACTTATCATATCCTCTATGTAAATAAGCAAGATAAGAATGATATTCTTGTAGTTGATACCATAGAGGATACTATCATTCCACTTGCTCAATGGGAGCAAGAAAAATAGTTTTGAATAAAAAGTTTTCGTTAAAATTTTACACATGCAAGAGAAAAAAATTATAGATCGCTTTATCCGCTATGTAAAAGTGGATTCGCAATCCGATCCTGAGAGTACTACTACTCCAAGTACCCAAAAACAATGGGATATTATTCACCTTTTGGTGGAGGAACTTAAGCAAATAGGCCTTTCGGAGGTAAGTGTAGATGAGTATGGCTACATTATGGCTACACTGCCTTCCAATGTATCGCATGAGGTGCCTACCATAGGCTTTATCGCTCACTATGATACATCGCCAGACTTTTCTGGAGCGAATGTAAATCCCCAGTTTGTACATAACTATGATGGAAGGGATATAGTGCTCAATGAGAAAGAAAACATAGTGTTGTCCTCTTCTTACTTCTCTGATTTGAAGAAATATATAGGGCAAACTATCATCACTACTGACGGTCTTTCCCTCTTAGGAGCCGATGACAAGGCGGGGGTAGCTGAAATCGTATCAGCTATGGAGTATCTTTTAGAACATCCAGAGATACAACATGGAAAGATCCGTATTGCCTTCACTCCTGATGAGGAAATAGGCAAGGGGCCACATAAGTTTGATGTATCTAAGTTTGGAGCAGAGTGGGCTTATACCATGGACGGTAGCCACATAGGGGAATTGGAGTATGAGAGCTTCAATGCTGCCGGAGCTAAGATACATATCAAAGGTAAGGGAGTGCATCCAGGTACTGCCAAGGGGCGTATGGTCAATGCTATCCTTATTGCCAGTGAACTGATAGAAGCGCTTCCAGAGAATGAAGTTCCAGAACGTACTGAAGGTCGTGAAGGGTTCTTCCATGTGATGAACATCAAGGGAGATGTGGAGGATGTATATATCAATATGATTATCCGTGACCATGACCGTAATAAATTCAATGCACGTAAGGAACTATTGCATACTGTAGTGAAAGATTTGCAGAAGCTACACAAGGATGCTATCTTTGAGGTAGAAGTAGAAGACCAATACTATAACATGCGTGAGAAGATAGAGCCTGTAATCTATATTGTAGAGATAGCCGAACAAGCAATGAAGGAATTAGGTATTACCCCTGTGGTACAAGCTATTCGTGGTGGTACCGATGGAGCTCAACTCAGCTTTAAGGGCTTACCTTGTCCTAATATCTTTGCTGGTGGTGTGAATTTCCATGGTAAGTACGAATACCTACCAGTACCGAGCCTGCTTAAAGCGGTAGATGTGATTGTCAAAATCGCAGAAATAACAGCCAATAAGAAAAAGTGAAAAATGAAGAGTGAAAAGTAAAAATATGAAAATTGCGTCTCTACTTGTTAGAGACGCAATTTTTTTGTAATTTAGTATGTTTTATGAACAGCATAGATTATTCACTCTTCACTATCCATTGTTCACTCTTCACTAATTTATTTTCGGGTCTTTCATACCTTGTTCAATCATGTTGTAGAACTGATCAAGCTTAGGTAGTACGACAATACGAGTACGGCGGTTAACAGCACGTCCTTCTGCTGTAGAGTTGGAGGTAACAGGTACATATTCTCCACGTCCAGCAGCGGTCATGCGTGAAGGAGATACTCCAAAATCATTCTGAAGGATATTCACTACTGCGGTAGCTCTTAGTACGCTCAAGTCCCAATTGTTCTTGATGCAAGTATTCTTGATAGGCACATTGTCAGTGTGTCCTTCTACCATGAACTCGAAATCAGGTTTGTTATTTACCACCTTAGCTACCTTACCGAGTACCTCACGGGCACGAGGAGTTACGTTGTAGCTACCACTGCTAAAGAGCATCTTGTCGGAGATAGAAACATATACCACTCCTTTGTCCACTTGTACAGTGATATCTTCGT
Source organism: uncultured Capnocytophaga sp. (assembly GCF_938029845.1). GTDB lineage: Bacteria > Bacteroidota > Bacteroidia > Flavobacteriales > Flavobacteriaceae > Capnocytophaga. The sequence goes on along the minus strand of NZ_CALHGG010000150.1, from coordinate 15,881 downwards.
CGTCCAAGTTGCCCAATACCCCCTTAAGGCTCTGTACAAGGGCTAAGTTGATAGAGTCACGACGAGTAACAGCATCACGCAAGTTCTTAATAGTAAGGTCTTTTTCCTTGATGCTTTCCAAAGAGCGTTCCAAGTTGTCAGCTCCCTTTTGAGTAAGCATGGTCATGTTGCCAAGGTTGGTAAGCAATCCCTCATTGTTCTTGCGAAGCAATTCGTTGTTGGATTGCAGGAGCTCTCTATCTTTTAGGCAGCTATTGAGCTTTACTGTAGCGGTATTGAGCAAGTCCTCTGTGCTCTTGAGTTGGTCTTGTAAGGCTCTGAATTTCTTGTTGGAGACACAAGAGGTCAATGCCAATCCGCCTAATAAAATAAGTACAAATTTTTTCATACGTAAAATTTTAAGTATTTTATGGGGCAAAAGTACGATTTCTTCGTTAAAATTATCCCTTATGAAAGGATATATAAAAGTTAAAAGTCGATGTTTGGTGCTCTGTAGTCAGTAGAAAGAGCTAGTAACTGACCTCTGAAAACTGATTTCTGATTTGGTAGATTGCAGGAAATTTATTAATTTTGTGGTCTAAATGATTTACTTATGTTGAAAAGGAATTTATTTTTAGGTGTCTCTGCGATAGCCTCTTCCTTGAGTGTTTTGGGACAAAACTACCAATGGAAGGAAGCAGAAAGTGGAGGGTATTCCTACAAATATGTAACGAATGACCCTACCAATGCAAGGTTCTATACACTAAAGAATGGCCTTACTGTAATTCTTAGCCCCACTAATAAGGAGCCACGCGTTCAGTGTTATGTAGCTGTAAGAGCAGGCAGCAAGACAGATCCTGCCACCAATACAGGACTGGCGCACTACTTGGAACATTTGCTCTTTAAGGGAACTGACAAATACGGCTCTTTGGACTGGGATAAGGAAAAAGTAGAGTTGGAAAAAATCGATGCTCTATATGAGAAGTATAACCAAACCAAAGACCCAGCTCAGCGCAAAGAAATTTACAAAGAGATAGATAGAGTCTCAGGTATTGCCAGCAAGTATGCAATTGCCAATGAGTACGATAAAATGCTATCGGCTATGGGAGCGCAAGGCACCAATGCCTTTACCTCTTTTGAGCAAACAGTTTATACGGATGATGTCCCTGCCAATGCTTTAGATAAATATATTGCAGTACAAGCAGAGCGTTTCCGTAATCCTGTGTTACGTCTTTTCCATACAGAATTGGAGGCGGTGTATGAGGAGAAAAACCGCTCCTTGGACAGTGATGGAAGCTTGGTATTTGAAACCCTTCTGTCCAATGTGTTCAAGAAGCACAACTACGGTCAGCAAACCACTATAGGTACAGTAGAACATCTCAAGAACCCATCACTGAAGGAGATTCGCAAGTACTTCAATACCTATTATGTACCTAATAACATGGCGGTGATTCTCTCTGGTGATTTCAACCCTGATACTGCTATTGCTAAGATAGACAAGGCTTTTTCTTATATGAAGTACAAGGAAGTGCCCCAGTATACCTTTGAGAAGGAAGATCCTATCACCACTCCTATTATCAAGGAAGTAGTAGGTCCTGATGCAGAAAGTGTTACTATGGCCTATCGCTTGCCAAGTACTCAAGAAAAGGATGCCCTTTTGGCCAACCTTATTGGCTCTATTCTTACCAATGGGAAGGCGGGACTTATTGACCTAAATTTGGTTAAAAAACAAAAGCTCTTGCGTGCAGGTGCTTTTCCTTATCTGTTGGTGGATTATGGCTTGCTCTATATCTCAGCAGCTCCTTCTCAAGGACAATCTTTAGATGAGGTAAGAAAATTGATTGTCAATGAGATAGATAATCTCAAGAAAGGAAATTTTGATGATGACCTATTGCCTTCTATTGTAAATAACTTTAAGAAAGAAACCATCCAAGAGACAGAAACCTACGGTGGGCGTGCGGAACTGCTAATGCGTGCTTTCACAGGTAAGATAGACTGGAGAGATCAAGTGTCTTATGTGAATGATATTCAGAAGATTACAAAAGCTGATATTATGGCTTTTGCTAATAAATACTTGGGAGATAACTATGTGGCTGTCTATAAGAAAAAAGGAGAGCGTACCAATGTAGAGAAGATAGAAAAACCTGCTATTACCCCAGTGGAGACTAATGCAGATAAGCAATCAGCTTTTGTGAAGATGATCAATGATATGCCAAGTACTCCTGTAGCGCCTCTTTTCTTGGATTACAATAAGGATATACAGAAATCTAAATTAGGTAAGGCTGAAGTACTTTCTGTACAGAACAAAGACAATGACCTTTTCCGATTGAGTTTCCGTTACAAAATAGGAACCCTCAACGACTTGAAAATGGGCATAGCTGCTCAGTATATCCAATTCCTAGGAACAAATAAGAAATCAGCAGAGGAGATCTCCAAGGAGTTCTATAAAATAGCTTCTAGCTTTAGGGTATCTACTGGTGAGGAATATACTTATGTAAATATAGAAGGATTACAGGAAAACTTTGCAGCAGCAGTGGCTCTCTATGAAGAATTGGTAAGCAATGTAAAAGTAGATGAGGAAGCTCTTCAATCACTAAAAGCGAGAATTATTAAGTATCGTGGTGATGTAAAGGCTAACAGAAACCAAATTATGCAAGCGCTTACCAGCTATGCTCTCTATGGACCTAAGAATAAGTATAACCATGCTCTTTCTAATGCAGAATTAGAGGCTACCACTGCAGCCGAGTTGGTAGATAGACTTAAAAAACTCAATGATGTAGAGCAAACCATTATCTATTATGGTCCTGCCTCTATCTCTGAGCTAACCAAGCAACTCAGCAAGCTCCACAAGGTACCTGCTAAGTTTGCTAAAGTGCCTCAAGCGCAGCAGTTTAAGCAAGTAGCACAAACTCAAAATACAGTACTCTTTACCGATTATGAAATGGTACAAGCCGAAACTCGTTGGGTCAGAAATACAGATACCTACAATCCAGCAGAAACTACTACAATCAGAGTATTCAATAATTATTTTGGTGGTAGTATGGGCTCTTTGGTATTCCAAACCATTCGTGAAAGTAAGGCCTTGGCTTATAGTACTTATGGTTATTACAGAATCCCTACGAAGAAAGAGGATAAGTACTATATGCTTTCCTATGTAGGGGCACAAGCCGATAAGTTCAATGAAGCAGTGGGTGCTATGAATGAGTTACTTACCACAATGCCAGAGCTACCTGCTAACTTTGAATTAGCCAAAGAACAACTCAGAAAAGATATACAAACTGAACGTATTACACAAGATAATATCATTTATGATTATTTAAATGCACAACGATTAGGGCTTAAGGAAGATATCCGAAAGTCTGTATATCAGAATGTGGATAAGATCACCTTCAAGGATATACAAGCTTTCCATGACAAATATCTTTCTAAGAAACCTTATACTTATGTAATATTGGCTTCTGAGAAGAAATTGCCTAAGGAAGAACTCCAAAAGATAGGAGAGTTTAAGAAACTTAGCCTTGAAGAACTATTTGGGTTCTAAGATAGTGACCAATGACTAATCACCAAAGACTAGTGATTAGAGAGGATAATCAATTGGTAAAATACTATTTATTAAATATTTTCTAAGACGCAATAAATTGCGCCTCTACACAAGCGCTGGCTAAGACAATTCCTTGCTTAGTACAACCTTCCGTAGAGGCGCAATTTATTGCGTCTTAACAAATGGGATAGTTGTTTCCTACTATTGATTAATCACTTATCACTCTTCACTTTTCGTTATTCACTTAGTTTTGTTTTTACTTTTCTCAGATTAGGCAAGAAATAGGCGGTCAGTCCCATAAGAGGGAGGAAGGAACAGACTTTGTAGACAAAGGTAATACTAGTCATATCGATGAGTTTGCCTAATACAGCTGAGCCTAAACCTGCCATACCAAAGGCAAATCCGTAGAAAACACCCGAAATCATACCTATCTTCTTAGGGAGCAACTCTTGGGCATAGACTAAGATAGAAGCAAAAGCTGAGGAGATGATAAATCCAATAAGTACTACAAGGACAGCGGTAGTTTTGGCATCGGCATAGGGGAGCCATAGGGCAAAGGGAGCCGCTCCCAAGATGGAAAACCAAATGATAAACTTCCTACCTACTTTATCTCCGAAAAAGCCACCAATAAGGGTGCCAGCTGCTGCCGCTCCTAAGTAATAGAAGAGGTAGAGTTGTGCTTGAGCATTTGTAAAGCCAAAAGTCTTGATTGTATAGAATTGGAAATAATTACTGATACCTGCTGTATAGAAGTTCTTGGAGAAGACCAAAAACATGAGAATAATCACCGAGTTGCGTACTTGTGCATGAGTGAGGTCAGGTACGGGGATCTCTCGCTTCTTGAAGGATTGTGCTTGCTGAAGTAGCTTTTTGCGCCAAGAACCTATGAAGAATAGTATTACAATAGCAATGGCAGGGAATAGGACAAACCATAACAGACGTTCCAAATGACTTTCTTCTAGGAGTTGTCCATCTACCATTTTTTTCGTGAAAACAATCAGAATTACTAGTAATGGCGCCAGTGCTGTACCTGCATTGCCCCCTAACTGGAAGACTGCTTGGGTGAAAGATCGCTTGCCACCAGAGGCTAAAAAGGCGATACGTGATGCCTCAGGATGAAAGATAGAAGAGCCTATCCCAACCAAAATAACAGAAAATAGCACTAGTGCATAGCTATTTGCCCAAGAGAGTAGCCCAATGCCTAAGGCACTGAAAGCCATACCCACTACTTGGGCGTAGGGTTTGGGGTGCTTATCTGTATAAGCGCCTACCAAGGGTTGCAAAATGGAGGCAGACACTTGATAGCAGAAGGTAATTAGCCCCACTTGTGCCATAGAGAGAGCAAACTCCTGCTTTAATGAGGGATAGATAGAAGGGAGTATTCCCTGCAACAAGTCGTTGAGACAGTGGGATAGAGAGATGAGTATAATGATCAGATAGTTGCTCTGTTGCTTGGTTTCCATGTGGATATGATTTTAGGGAGACAAAAGTACGAATTATCTGATTTTTTTCTCCGATTGGAAAAGATTTTTTATAAACTATTTTTATTTCTGAGAGAATATTGTTATCTTTGCCACTTATAAGAGTTTGAGATGAGGAAGGTATTTTTATCTTTTCTATGCCTGTTTTCTCTATGCTTATGGGGGCAGGACAGCAATGTGCGTATAGGTGCCAAAGCGGGATTATCTTTGGCTACTTTCTCTAGGGGGTTCTTCTATCAGGTAGAGGATTTTGCCTATGTGCCTAGCTTGTATGCAGGGGCAACCCTTTCGGTACGTACTGATCGCAGTATCAGTGGAAAGTTGGAACTGCTCTATTCGGGACAGGGCGCTCGCTACAAGGAAAATTACACTACTGAATATGCGAAGGATTATGCCTTGGGCTATCTCTCTTTAGGCTATATCATTCATTTCCGCCTTTTTGAACATCTGTATTTGGATGCAGGAATTACCACAGACCTTTTGGTAAAGAAAGATAGTAAGGTACCCTCGCCTAAGACTTTCGATGTAGCAGGATTGGTAGGAATAGAGGTGCCTTTGTTTCCTTCCTTAAGTCTTGAGGCACGAGCCAAATCGGGTAGGGGAGGGATTAATAACTATACCGATTACTATGGAGGAGCTCCCTTTAACACAGAATTGAATAACTTAGTGCTACAGTTTGGAGCAGTATACTACTTTTAAAGTAATAAAAAGTGAAAGATAAAAAGTAAAAAAGTGCTACCCTGTCTTTCGCTATTCACTAATAAAGACTTGTAAATGAATAAAGTACTTATTTTAGATTTTGGTTCCCAATATACACAACTTATTGCCCGTAGGGTGAGAGAGTTGAATGTGTATTGTGAGATACATCCTTACAATCATTTGCCCGAGGGGGTAGAAGATTTTTCAGCGGTGATTCTTTCGGGTTCACCCTATTCGGTGCGTGCCAGCGATGCACCTCACCCAGACCTATCGCTCTTTAGAGGCAAGAAGCCTATTTTGGCGGTATGTTATGGGGCACAATACTTAGCGCACTTCTTTGGAGGAGAAGTAGCCTCTTCCGATGTACGCGAATACGGCCGTGCACACTTAGTCTATCTTAAGGAAAATGAACCTTTTTTAGCCGATATTCCTGCCAATAGCCAAGTATGGATGAGCCATAGTGATACAATAAAAGCACTACCTACCGCAGGGGTACGTCTTGCTAGCACTCCTGATGTGGAAAATGCAGCCTACCGTATAGAAGGAGAAGAAACTTATGCCATTCAGTTCCACCCTGAAGTGTATCACTCTACCGATGGGAAACAACTCTTGGCAAACTTCCTCTTTAAAATAGCCAAACTTACCCCATCCTGGACACCAGATAACTTTATTGAAACTACCGTAGCGGCACTTAAGGCACAGGTAGGTAAGGAGAAAGTGGTCTTAGGTCTTTCGGGAGGTGTGGATTCCACTGTGGCAGCGGTATTGCTGAATAAGGCTATTGGTAGCCAATTGCATTGTATTTTCGTTAATAACGGGCTTTTGCGCAAAGGAGAGTTCCAAAGCGTTTTGGAACAATACAAGGGAATGGGGCTTAATATCAAAGGAGTAGATGCTTCCAAGGAGTTTCTTTCAGCCTTGGCAGGGGTTACTGACCCAGAGGTCAAACGCAAAACCATAGGGCGTGTCTTTATAGAAGTATTTGACAAGGAAGCTCACCAAATCACCGATGTTACCTATTTGGCACAAGGAACTATTTACCCTGATGTGATAGAGTCCGTCTCTGTCAAAGGGCCTTCCGCCACTATTAAGAGCCATCACAATGTGGGAGGCTTACCCGATTATATGAAACTCAAGATAGTAGAACCTTTGCGTACGCTCTTCAAGGATGAAGTGCGCCGTGTAGGGGCTTCTTTAGGTATTCCTGCTGAGCTTTTAGGTCGTCATCCTTTTCCAGGACCAGGTTTGGCCATACGTATCTTAGGGGATATCACTCCTGAGAAGGTAGCTACTCTCCAAGAGGTAGATGCTATTTTTATCAACTCTCTTAAGGATAATGGCTTGTATGATAAGGTATGGCAAGCAGGAGCTATCCTGCTACCTATCAATAGTGTAGGAGTAATGGGAGATGAACGTACTTATGAGAAATGTGTTGCCCTACGTGCAGTAGAGAGTACCGATGGTATGACCGCTGACTGGGTACATTTGCCTTATGAGTTTCTCCAAAAAGTCTCTAATGAGATTATTAATAAGGTAAAGGGTGTTAACCGAGTGGTGTATGACATCAGCTCCAAACCGCCTGCAACCATAGAGTGGGAGTAGATAATTGTTAATTGTTAATTGTTAATTATCAATGACTACTGATGGCTAACAACTAACAACTAACAACTAAATACCACAGGAGATAACAATTAACAATTGATAATTAACAATTAAAAAGACGTGGATATAAAAACTTACATTGAGCAGAACAAAGACCGCTTCCTAAGTGAGTTGTTCGAGCTATTGCGTATGCCCTCTATTAGTGCGGATTCGGCATACAAATCTTCTATTGAAGATACTGCCAAATGGGTGAAAGAATCTCTTCTAAAGGCAGGTTGTGACAAAGCAGAAATCTGCCCTACGGCAGGTAACCCTGTAGTATATGGGGAAAAACATGTAGGTGATAACTTGCCTACGGTATTGGTATATGGTCACTATGATGTACAGCCTGCAGTACCTTTGGAACTATGGGATACAGATCCTTTTGAGCCTGTGATCAAAAAGACAGAAATCCATCCTGACGGTGCTATTTTTGCTCGTGGGGCATGTGATGACAAGGGACAAATGTTCATGCATGTGAAGGCTCTTGAATATATGGTGAAGGAAGGCAAACTTCCTTGTAATGTGAAGTTTATGATCGAGGGCGAGGAGGAAGTAGGTTCTAAGAATCTCGGTGCATTTGTACATGCAAACCGAGAAAAACTCAAGAACGATATTATCCTTATCTCTGATACCAGTATCATCGCCAATGATGTACCTTCGGTAACCCTAAGATTGCGTGGACTTAGTTATGTAGAAGTAGAGGTAACAGGTCCTAACCGAGATCTACACTCTGGGGTGTATGGAGGAGCTGTACAGAATCCTGTAACAGTACTTAGCCAGATGATAGCTAAGCTCTATGATGATAAGAACCGTATCACTATCCCTCATTTCTATGATAAGGTGAAAGAACTCTTGCCAGAGGAACGCCACATGTTTGCCCAAACACCTTTCTCTTTGGAGGCTTACAACAAGGACTTAGGTATAGCCGAGGCTAAGCATGAAGAGGGTTATTCTGTTTTGGAAAGCGCTACCATCCGTCCAGCCTTGGATGTCAATGGTATTTGGGGAGGTTACATAGGTGAGGGTGCTAAAACTATTATCCCTAGCAAGGCTTATGCAAAAATATCCATGCGATTGGTACCAGACCAAGACAGCAAGGAAGTGGTAGACCTATTTACCCAATATTTTGAACAGATAGCCCCTAAAGGGGTAACGGTTAAGGTAAAAGACCTAAGTGGAGGCCCTGCTTATGCTATGGATATAGAAAATAAAGGTTACAAGGCCGCTGAGAAAGCTATGGAAAAAACCTTTGGTAAGGCTCCTATCCCTGCCGCTGAAGGAGGAAGTATTCCTATCGTAGCCCTCTTCGAGAAAGAGCTTGGTACTAAGTCTATTCTTATGGGCTTTGGTTTGGATTCTGACCTTATTCACTCACCTAACGAACACTATGGTCTGTTTAACTTCTTCAAAGGAATAGAGACTATTCCATACTTCTATGAGTACTATGTGAAGAGTGAATAGTGAAAAAAGACAAATAAAAAAAGAGAAGAGACCAATCCGTTTGTGGGATTGGTCTCTTCTCTTTTTTAGTTATAAATCTTAAGAAACTAATCTATTTCAATAAGACCTATTGATAACTTTTTTTAAAAAAAAGGTTATGAATATATAAATATATATATTATTTTTGCACCCAAATTACTAAACAATATTCTTTTGTAATGAAGAAAAGATTAGAAGAACTAGCAATGAAAGGATCTAAATTATTGATTCTCATTCTTTTGTTTGTTTCCGTGAGTACTTTGTGGGGGCAAACCATTAGTGGAGTGTCAGCGCAGTCGCCTGTAGATTTTGCCGCGGATAGTGATTTTTCTGTAGGAGAACTCACTATAAGATTTAATATGCCTACAGGGCAAACCGCAGGTGAGTTGGATGTGAAACTTGCAGCAGGGATAGAGTATATCCCTAATACAGTAACAGCTACAAATGCGACTATAACACTTAAAACAGGTTCAACTGATGCTAATAGGCCTATCTTTAGTTTTACAAATGCTTCAGGTGCTGTTACTATAAAGCTTAAGCGTAAGGCAATTAAGGCAGTACTTACCAATACAGCTCTTGCTACAGGCTTGAAAGATCGGGCTGTCCTTACTATAGGAGGCATATCAACTAACCCTGCTAAAGAGTCAAACCTTTACCAGCTACAACGTCCTACCCTAACGGTACAGTTACCTGTTACAGCAAGTGACGCATTGGGAGCACGTACCGAAAATTTTGATATTCGTAATACTGGGAATGGAAAGGTGAAGGATGTGTATTTCTCTATCGCCTATCCTGAAGATGTAGTAGGGGAGAGTGTCTCCTATAATGGTACACCACTGACACAGGTAGGGGTGGTACCTGTAGGACTTCCTAATGCAGGTAAGCCTATCTACAAAATTCCAGATGCAAACTTGCTCAATAATCAAAAAGTTACTATTACAGAGAAATATAAAGTAAGCAAATGTACAGGTGGTAGACAAAACACATATTATGCTTACTGGGGCAGCAGCCATGCAGATATTTTTGAGACACAATTTAATACCAAAAATATTACAGTAAGTACAGGTACTCCTATTATTAACTATGATGGTAACAATGCATTTACCTATTTTGAATGGAAGGATGGCTTCTGTGGTAATGTATTGGGGACTTTCTATGTGCGTTATAATAATAATGCCGCTACGGATAAAGGAATTGCTTATAATTTGGAAATCAGAATTTTAGATGAAGAAAATTCAATACAATTTTCAAACTATGAGCCAGATAACATACGCTTGATAGCCAGAGATGGGACAACTGTTTCACTTCCTGCCACTGTAGGCCCCTCTGATAGGCGACATATAGTACTTACTAATTTGGCAGCACTCTCAACCACTTCTTTAGCAGGTAAAGATGTAGGGCTTACCGATGAAGATGGAGACGGTTATAAAGATGACCTTAAAAAGGGCGCTTATTTCCAAATAGCTTTTGATTTGAAAAAGAAAGCAGGTGTAAGATGCTTACAACCAGGCAGAGGTACTAATGCGATGTTTAGCGTGCAACCTTCTTCTTATATACTATATGATAATGTATGTACAGGAGAACGTATATGGTCAAACCTGCATTCTATCCATCACAATACCTTACGTGTGTATTTCAATGGGGTGAACGATGCCTCCAAGTTACCAGTACAGTTGGTTCAGAATGTATCTTCGGCAGGGTATATTTCCCCTGGTATGAACTGGCCTTCGCTTGTGGCTAATCAAAAATTAAGGAATGGTAATACAACAAATAATGAGCGTAAGTTCAAGTATGTAATAACTACTCCCGCAGGTATAAAGCTACAGAATGTAAAGCTCTATCGTAAAACAAATATTTTTGGTGCTTCCACAGAAAGACCTGTTGATCAGTCAGATGTAGCACCAGGAACAACAGCTACCTTTGTTACAACCAATACTTCTTCTGATCCAGATCTTACACCAGGTTACCTTAGCTTTGATGCTTTGTTACAGAATTGTAATGGGGCTACGGCACCTATTACCTATTCAGTATATCTGATGCTTAAGAACGGAAATAGTTCTTATTGTGATGTACCTTTGGTATGTAATCAAACAGTTAATATACCTACTATCTGTGATTCACCTTGTTCTATACAAGGACCAAGTATTCTTAGTACAGTGGTGGAACGTGCAGACAATTCGTATGGTTGGAAAGATCATAACATGAATGCAAGACAAATGCGAGCCAATGTATCACCATTGGAGCGTATGAGAGCACTTTACTTAGATGATATAGAGTTTATCTCTCAAGGGAGACAACATGCTTCTGCAACAGCTAATAACCTTTTCTATTATGTAAAGGTAGAGAACACAGCTGAGCTAGAACCCAAAGGAATAAGTCTTAAGGTAAATGGAGGGGCTGTACAAAGCTTTACAGCAACAGCTACCAATCCTGCAAGAGGAACCAATGCGGCAGGTAAGAAGTTTTTCCGTTGGGATCTTACCACACTGTTGCCATCAAAGACACTTGCAGCAGGAGCTACTTTTACAGCAGTGGCAACCTACCAAGTGAAGAATGCTAACACAGCTAATGGCTATGAACGAACTGTGGATGTACAATCAGGTATAGAATCATTCTTCTATACAGTTAATAATCTTGATACAGATACAGCCATCGGTACAGAAGGGTATCATACAGCCCAAAAACACTGTGGTACGAACTTAACGCCTGTATTCTATATAGCTGAAACAAGACATTTGTTAGCTACCAACCGTTATACACAGTTGGCAGGTTGTAGTGCAGCACCTTTAGGGTCTAACCTTGTCTATGGAGCACGTAGGTTCAAGCCAGGAGGGTCTTATTTTTCACAAGAATTCCGTCCTGCACGTCTTATCAAGAAGATAACAATGCGTATGCCAAGTGCTTATCGCATAAAGAATATAGAGTATACTTATGCCACAGCAGTAGGACAAACTGCTGCTGCTACAGTGGATATGAATAACCTTGCGGTAGCTGATGATGGTACTTGGAAAACCTATACTTATATAAACCCTGCTAAGGGACAACCAGGACACTTACCTGCTGGTATGCTCACCGTAGAGAATGAATATAATGAGTATATCAAACCATTTATACAACCTTCTTGCAAGTCTAAAACGGTAGATGGCAATAAAGCTGAAGTGCAGCAAGATAATGACGCCTTGACTATGCAAGAGAAAATAGATACTAATATAGAATATGATGATTTCTATTATCACTATGCAGAGACAACCCAGAGCACTCCTGCTACAGATTATCTAAATGATCGTCCTATTCTCTTTAGAGAAAGTGATAAACCAGAAATCAAGATTGATGCTATATCCTCCCTAACAGTGAAGGCTAATAAGCGTGAGATGGAGGCTACCTTTAAGTTAAGCAATACCAAGAACCAAGATGCACCTTATGGCTGGATCTCTATTCCTGAGGTAGCAGGTATAGAAATCATCTCTTTGGAGGAAACCACAGGAGGTGGATATACTTATACACCACAGGGAAGTATCGCAGGGGAGAAGATGTTCTTCCTCAGTGATAAAGGTGATGAAGGTAAGATTGTGAGAAATACCCAGCGCCAGTTCAAGCTCAAGTATAAGGTCACCAGCTGTGCCACAAGCCTGCAGCTCAAAGTATATGCAGGTTGGAACTGTTGGGAAAACCCTACAACAGGTTATCGTAACACTTGTAGTGATAAGTTCATTACCTATAATATAACCGTAGCTAAGAGTAAAAAAGAAATAGCAGCAGCCTCAACTAACCCAGGTCAGGACAAGGCCGATAAGAAAGGAACCATTCCTATGTGTGCGGCTACTTCTTATAGCTATGAGATTAACAGTGCCGAGGAGGGAGACCTTTACGATACCAAGTTAGTTGTAACCCGAGGAGAAGGAATCACATTCTCCAATGTAACGGTAGAATATCCCTTGGCTAGTGGCTTTATCTATCATGTAGGTACAGGAACAGAAGATATTCTCCATACAACAGTAGGAAATAAGGATATCTATGACCTGAGCCATGTGTTGCCACGTGGTAGCTTACCAGGCTCTATCAGTGAACCTATCAATGCTAATAACCGTAAGCTTAAACTTACTTTTGATGTAACTCCTGATTGTAATTTCTCAGCAGGTTCGTCATTTGATATAGAAGTAGAGGGCAACAACCTCTGTGGTAGACCAGCCCTTGGAGATAAGAGCAGTGCCATTTTAGCAGATATTCAAGGTGTAAATGTGGATAATTATACCATTACTTTAGATCCGCTTACAGAATATAATGACCCGAGATATAACTTTCATAACGCCTCATACTGTGATAATGGTATTATTTATATTACGAAAGTAACTGTAAATTCTCCAGATCCAACATTTGAGATGCTTGATAAGGCGAGATTACGCTTTACCTTACCAGAAGGCTATGAATTAGCTGCTGGAAGAAATGTTTTCAAAGGAAATAGATCAGGATCTTTTGATTGGGATGAACCAGAAAGAGTGGCGAGTGAGGAAAGAACCCTGTCCCAAGGAAGTGAAGTCGTATTGACCGTTCCTGAGAATATGAAAGCAGGAGATTGGTTTATAGCAGGTATTAGAATTAAACAAAAGAATGTCCTTGTTCCTTGTGATCGTCCATTGAAGCTCAAGGCGATTACTACGGATGAGAAGGGAGGCGTTGCTTGTCCTTCATCAGGAAATACCTGTCCCAAACTATTAGTGAGCACTTCAAGTGAAGTGGAGGTTGCTATCAAGAACGAACGTCCTACCATTTCTATAGAAGACCTTACCACGACTTCTGTAGCTGAAGGAGGTAAGGAAAAGCTTACCATCAAGTATAAGCTAAAGAATGATACAGGAGCCGCTGCCGCGCTTACCAATGGGATGGTAAAAGCTACCCTATATTATGATGCTAATAATAATGGTATAGCCGACTCAGCAGATACTATACTAACTAGCCATACCTCTACAGGTTTGAACTTGCCACAGGGAACTACTTCACCAGAGCAGACTTTTACCTTTGCAGTAGATCAGGATAAGGTATGCCGCTTGCTCTTGGTACTTAAGAATGAGGATAATGTTTGTCTCTGTGGAGATGTAATAGGACAAATCATTCCTCCTACTCAGACATCGGGCTTGGTGGATAATGTCACTGTTTGTGAAAGTGAAACCAAACAACTTACTTATAGTGTTGCAGGAGCAGACTATATTAGCTATACTTGGACAGGAAAGACTGCAAGTGACAAACTCACTTACCTTTCTGACCGAAATATAAAGGAACCTAATTTCCGCTATACAGGTGCTAAGCTGACAGCAACTACTACCTTTACCTATATATTAAAGGTAAAACGTACCAATGGTTGTGAGGCTACTCAGGAAGTAAAAGTAATTGTACAACCCGCACCAAGTATTACGACTCAACCAGTAGAGCCATCATCTTATTGTGTAGGAGACCCAGCTACAACACTTACAGTGGTAGCCGATACCCACGGCTTGGCAGGAACATTGTCCTATCAGTGGTATAAAAATACTATCAATAGCACTACAGGAGGTAATCCAGTAGGTACGAATGCGACTAACTATACGCCACTGACCACTACAGCAGGTACCCTATACTATTATGTAAACGTAACTAATAACAGTTGTGGGGAAGCTATTAGTCAGGTGGTGAAAGTAGTGGTAAATGCTATTCCAGCTAAACCGACCTTTACAATAACTGCTGAAAATTGTAGTGCACCTACAATAGTTAAAGTAGCAAACTATGAAGGAGGAACATATACATTCACCAAAGCCGACGGAACACCAGTTACTACAGCTTCGGTAGCTATGGACGGAGTGATCTCAGGGCTTACAGTAGGTACTTATAAGGTAAAAGTAACCAAAGATGGTTGTGTGTCTGAGATCTCAGATGTCTTTGAAATCAAAGCAAAGAAAGTCTCACCAGCCAAACCTACCCTTACCCTTACAGATGAGACTTGTGAGGCACCAACAAAAGTTGTTATTAGCAACTATGTGGCAGGACAAACTTATTGGAATGGTACAGAACGCCTTACAGTAGATACAGCAACTCATGAAATTACAGGGCTTGCCGCAGGTACTTATACCATTACCACTAAGAATACGGATTGTGAGTCTGTAGCTTCAGATAGTTTTGAAATCAAAGCCCAGAAATCAGTTCCAGCTAAGCCAACTCTTAGATTGACAGCTGAAAGCTGTACAGCACCTACAAAAGTTGTTATTAGCAACTATGTGACAGGACAAACTTATTGGAATGGTACAGAACGACTTACAGTAGATACAGCAACTCATGAGATTACAGGACTTGCAATAGGCACTTATACTATTACAGCTAAGAATACGGATTGTGAGTCAGTAGCTTCAGATAGTTTTGAAATCAAGGTCCAGAAGACTACTCCAAGCAAGCCTACCTTTATGGTAACTGCTGAAAATTGTAGTAGCCCTACAGTAGTCAAGATAGCAACCCATGAGGATGGTTTCACTTATGACTTTACCAAAGCCGACGGAACACCTGTTAGAGGAGCTTCAGTGGCAGCGGACGGAATAATCTCAGGTCTTGAGGTAGGAACCTACAAGGTAAAAGCAACAAAAAATGGTTGTGTGTCTGAAATCTCTGATACCTTTGAAATCAAAGCACAAAAAGCGGCTGTCGTGATTACTACAAATCCAGTAGGGGCAACTTATATAAAAGATGTAACAGCCGCTGCCCTTACCGTAGTAGCAACAGGCGAAGGAAGCCTTACTTATAAATGGTATAGGAACACTACCAATAGTTATGTAGGAGGTAGCGAAGTAGCTACAACCACTACCTATACCCCAGCTACTAATGTAGTAGGAAGTCTCTTCTACTGGGCAGAGATAACAGGCGAATGTGGTACTGAAAAGACCTCAATTGCTGAAATCAAAGTAACAGACCCTGATACGACACCAAACCGCGCTATCAAGGCCGTAGATGATAACTTTGGTAAGGTACCTAACACTTTGGATTATACCACTACCAATACAGTATTCTCAACAGGTGTAGATACCTTGGAAGGAGTACCA
>NZ_CALHGG010000149.1 GCF_938029845.1 uncultured Capnocytophaga sp. | reverse complement strand
AGCTGTCAGTGAAGCCATCCCAAGCATGGCATAGGCAAAGATATATACAATCACATGAGGGATAAACCATACACTTTGTAGTGCAGGCATCAGAGCCTTGTTCATCGTATCGGGATGGGTATAGGTAAGCCCTACAAAGACAATGCCCATCACCGCCGAATAGCTGAGCATCCATTTTTGCCTATAAAGTAAATAGATAGCATAACCTATCAGCCCCATAAAAAAGGCATACCATATACGTGTCTCCGCCAAAGTACGCAAGGGCGGACGTTCCAATCCCTTCCATAAGGCAACAATAAACCCTCCCATGAGCACCGTAGCGACCAAATGGCTGATAATAGCAAAACCTCTTAGGGCTTTACTTTTGCTGTAAATAAGTCCTCCTCCCACAAGCCATAAGGCTATGGTTAGGTAGGTTATAATATTAAAATATGACCACATAATTTAGTGATTAGTAGTTAGTAGTTAGTAGTTAGTGATTAGTGATTAGTGGTTAGTGGTTAGTGATTAGTGATTAGTTTCTATAGACTAACAACTGACAACTAACAACTAATTCTTTTTTACTTCAAATAGTAGGGCTACTCCTCCTGCAATAAGCAAGAAAATACCTACATACACCACAGGGAGCCAAGGATCGGAAACTAGCTCCACCACACTAAGGTCTGACCAGCGTCCCAGACGCTCTTCATAACTAAGCTGATAGATACGCCAACCACCTACACTTATAGGGTGATTAACTTCTATCTTTTCCTCTAAAATATTACTACTTCCTCTCTGATAGATAAGGACTTCAGATTGGAACTTACGTGCTTCAGGGGGTGCCATGACAAGAGTATGTTCCTTATCTAAGTCTATTGCACGAGGAGCTAGTTGGAAATTACCTGCCGAGATCCACTCTTTCTTCTTCTGGTGGGTACGCAAGTCCTCTACCGTAACTAAAGCTGCATTGGTTGCCCCCCACATAGTATGATTAATATAAGTAGAATCTGTATCTGGAATAGCTTTCTCTAGATACTTATGTAGGGTAATTTTCCAATTGAGCAGAGTAGCCTGCTCCCCTTCTCGCTCTAACATAAAGCCAACAGGTTTGCCCTTAGGAAGCGAAGTGCCTGTGGTATCTATCACAAAGAGTTTGTTAGGATAAATGTCGATAGAAAATTCCTTGAGTTCTATCGCAATAGGCAGATTCACTACCTCCTGCTCAGCTGTTTTGGCCTGCCACTGGGGGATATCTTTCTTCAAGTCCATTGTAAGGCGTACAATATCACCCTGCCCTAAAACTCCTGCAAACATCACTAACCACAAGCCGAAATGATTAAGCAAAAAGGCGATATTCTTACGCTGATAGACCATAGAGCGCTTAAGAATAGAAAACCAAAGGTTCATCAAAGCCAAAAGAAAGACAAGACCAAAGTACCATGTTTTGGTTAGATCATCCAAACCCCATTTGCCCCAAAAACCACTAAGTTCATTGGGTTTTACATTGATACTTCCTAGCCCAATAGTTAGTACCCCAAGTGTTACCACTGTAACAATGGCAAAGGGTGCTGATGAGAAGCGTAGGATAAAATTTGTTTTGCGGAATAGGAAATAAACAATCGTTGTCAAAAGAACAAAAACTGCCCCTCCTATTACATTGTAGGGAAAGCTAAACCAACTCTTACTGATACTTCCCAAGGAAAGTTGTAGCACAAGCCCTACCACCAAAGCGGTAAGAGAAAAAACAATAGCGAAAGGATAAGACTTCATTAATAATGATTAATGGTTAATGATTAATGATTAATCAAAATATAAAAAGTAAGGGCGAATTGCCATTCGCCCCTACTTATTTGTGCGAGTTGCACTATTTTTGTGTTACTAAGCGTCCTTCTTTTTTAGCTTGTTCGATCCATTTAGGAACGATAGTTTTCAAGAATTCTTTCTTAGCTGCTTCTTCCTTAGGTATATCTAAGCCAATTTCTTTTTGAGCTTTGGCTTTGGTACTAATGTCTGGCATTACGAACTCTGCTGCAATATGCAATTTTTCTTTAAGCACATCCAAGTTCTTTTCTGCTTCAAGAGCATAAATAAGCCCATCACTAAGGAGACGCTCTGACTCTATAGGAGCATGGAAAGCTGCTCCATGTGAGGAGTGTACCATATCCCAACGCCATTGAGACTTACGGATAAGAGCTAAGGTAGGTTTCATTTGTTCTTCAGTTGCCCCATTGTCCCACAAGAATTTAGCTTTAAAATGTACTTTAGCCAATTCCTTTTCAAGTTTTATACGCATACCATATACAGCATCTTGGCGGTCATATACATTCTTTCTAAGCTCATCTTCGCTTTGGCGGTGACATGTCTGGCAGCTAGCAGAAATATTACGCAAAGGACTAGAGATTTGGTGGTCGGAAAACTTCACTGCACCATCAGTCTTGTAAGGCATGTGGCAATCAGCACAAGATACCCCACGCTGTCCGTGGATACCGAGCTGAGAAAGCTCATAATCGGGGTGTTGTGCCTTGATAATAGGAGCGCGACTCACTTTATGAACATAGTCGGTCCAGCCTTCTTTGTCGTAGTATTCTTCCATTTTTTCTACAGTCATACCTTCATCCCATGGGAAAGTAAGATATTTCTTATCCCCTTTGAAGTAGTACTCTACGTGGCATTGAGCACAAACGAGCGAACGCATTTCTTGGTGAGTCGCTTTGTTAATGTCTTTTCCTTGACGAGCAAAAGCCTCAGCCAATGCTGGTTGGTGTACTTCAAGCTTCATTGTCTTAGTATTGTGACAAGTAGCACAACCGATAGGGTTCACAATTTCGCTACCCCACTTATCCCATGGAGCACTGTAGTATTCTTCCAAACCTACTTTCTTCATAAGGCGAGGCACATCGGGACTCTTACAAGTCCAGCAAGTACCTGGCTGTGGAGAGTGAGTAGTCTCACTAGGAGCTCCTGTACGGAGGATTTTGGTAACATCCTCAATGGCATGCATGTGACCGCGAGGAGCATTGTATTCCTTAGAGAAGGCATAGCCCGCCCAAAGCACTACCATTTCAGGACGTAGTGCCAAGAGGTCATCATCTTGACTGCTCATATACTTAGAGCGGAAAGTGGTATCGGCAGTAGCTTCCCAAGAGTCATACTGACGAGGATAAAACTCCTTGTAAAGTTCGTTGCGGCACTCTTGGTCTTCCAAGTTATTACCACCTTTGGCAATAAATTCGGCCTCATGAGACCTATTCATTATGGAATTAGCTAACAATCCTAAGAGGAACGTCACTATAGCTAATATTCCTACTAGTAACCAATTTTTCTTATTCATCGTTGTATAAATTAGCTTGTTTTTAATTAGTTAGTTTTTAGTTTTAATCAAGTCCTGTATCCATTGTGGGGTGTTTTCACCCATCTCATCAATGATAGGTACAGGAGAGTGAGGGGCGGAATTCAATCCACGTACACGGCTGTGGGGCACCTCGCGATGGCATTCCCAACAGAGCTTACCATTATCGGCATGTGCCATAGGAGCAGTTACTTTACCTAGACTCACTTCAGAGACAAGAGTGCTATGGCAGCGGATACAGTTCTCCTGCACTACCATCTGTCCTGGAGCATGCATTTTGATCACCTGAGGTTCCAACCGGAAAGTGAACATAGTAGCATGCCTTAGCCCGTCACTAGCCTTGAAGTAATACTTTCGGAACACATTGTCATGAGGTACATGGCAATCGTTGCAGACCGTATTGCGTCCATGTGAGGAATGTGACCATGTAGCATATTCAGGCTCCATGATATGGCAGTTCACACACGCCTTTGGGTCATCCGAAAGATAAGAATGCGCCTTGGAAAGGTAAAATATATACCCACACAAGCCCAACACAATTCCTACAAGAGAAGGAATCAGATACCGAACGAGTCGGCCTTTTTTAGAGGTGCTTTCATTTGAAGACGTTGGCATATTGTTAATGTTTTGTTTCTTATTTCCATTGCAAAAATAATCAATTTTTCGCATTCTCCAAAGAAAAATAATGCTTCAAGGGTATTTTGTTTTCATTCTAAATAAACATAAATTTAACACTTTCATGTCCGAAATTATAAAGAGTTAGCCGTCCGTTATTAATACATATTAATCGCACAAAACGATTGTATAGCCCAATGAGCTAAGAGGTCATATATTGAACTAGCAAATGGTATTTTAACTATTGATTCGTATTAGCAGTTAGTTGTTTCACAAGCTCTCTGTTCTGCCCTCCAACTACTAACGACTAATTTATTTACCTAAAAATAGCAAGAATTAAAAAAATAAATGTACTTTTGCCAAAACTTTCATTACCTTAAAAGTCATATTTATCTATGCAATCACTTATAGAAGGAACTATAATACTGATAGACAAACCTTTATACTGGAGTTCTTTCCAAGCTGTCAACAAACTTAAGTGGGCTATCATGAAAAAATACCACTTAAAAAAGTTTAAGATAGGACATGCGGGAACACTTGACCCATTGGCTACAGGTCTGTTGATTCTCTGTACAGGTAAGCACACCAAGCAAATCCCCGAGATACAAGATGCCCCAAAGATATACACAGGAACCATTGCTTTGGGGGCTTCTACCCCTTCCTATGATTTGGAGACTGAGGTAGATGCTACCTTCCCTACCGAACATATCACCCCTGAACTCATTGAACAAGTCAGGACACAGTTTGTAGGGAATATCACCCAAGCCCCTCCCCTATTCTCTGCTATTAAAAAGGATGGAAAGCGCCTATATGAGTTGGCCAGAAAAGGAGAAACTACTGAAGTACCTCCAAGAGAAATTACCATATATTCTTTAGAGCTAACACTCTCAGGAGAGAAAGAACTCAGCTTTAAGGTACATTGTAGCAAAGGAACTTATATTCGGTCCTTAGCACATGATATAGGTAAGGCTTTAGGTAGTGGAGCCCACCTAACATCCTTGCGACGTATTCAAATAGGAGAACACTCCGTAGCGCATGCCTATACTCCTGAGGATTTTGTGCAACAATTCATAAACCATACACTCCATGAAACTAAGACAATACATTAAGCGAGAATTTGAGGCCATGGGCATGTCGGGCAAGGAAAGGGCTTTTGTCATTACCTTGGTTATTATGCTCTGTATGGTAGTCTCATTCATTATCATAAGAGTCAATAACAAACCTGAGGAGATCTGGTTAGAGATTCCCCCTGCTGAGGAAATAGCCAAACTCTTGGAGGAAGAAAAACTTCCACAAGATACACAAGAGGAAAACCCCGTTACAGACAATACCCCCGTAACAACACGCTCCTATAACGAAGCAGACAGCCGTATAAAACAGGCTGAAGACCTCAAAAGTTTGGACGATCTCTTAGCTGAACAACAAGGGCAAGAGACAAACTCCCAAGGGGAGAATGCCCCCGAAGAAGGAGAAGGTACCACCCCTGCTAAGATAGAACCTTACAAAGTCAATGACGGCATGTCTTTCAAGGATTTAGAAAAATACAAACCACAGAACAAAGACGAGAAAAAAGCTAACAAGCGCACTCTAATCTCCTATTATCTTGTGGGTAGAGAGGCTATTGCAGAACTGCCCAACCCTGTATATACTTGTGAACAATCGGGTAAGGTAGTGATTAACATCACTGTAGATGACCAAGGACGGGTCATAGAGGCTTCCTATAACAAAGCTTCTTCCAACACTACCAATGGATGCCTAATAGACAATGCCATCTATTACGCACGCAAAGCCCGCTTTAACAAAGATAGCAAAAACAAACAACTCGGAACTATTACATACCTATTTCAATGATACGTGCAGCTACCCCTGCGGATGCCCCCTTTGTGGCCCCCCTTATGTTTCAGGCAATGTCTGAAATTGTTTTCAAACTTATTCAACGAGAGGATACTCAGGAGTCTATCCGATTCCTTGAAAAGCTCTTTATCCAAGAAAACAACCAATATTCCTATGAGAATACTTTGGTCTATGAAAAAGACAAACAGATTCTCGGTTCGCTTGTCTATTATAATGGTGCCCATATAGCCCCCTTGTCCCAGTCTGTTTTTGATTTTATCAAAGCCTCCTATGGACATGACATCCGCTTGGAAAAAGAAACCCAATCTGGTGAGTATTATATAGATACACTAAGTGTCTCCCCCAAGGTACAAGGAAAAGGTATAGGCTCCTCTCTGCTACTCCACCTCAAGGAACTACTCAAGGGAGAGACCATAGGACTATTAGTCTCCATGGATAACCCTCAAGCGGAAAAACTCTACCAGCGTATGGGCTTTGTATATGCTGATATGAAAATGTTGGCAGGCGCTCCTTACAAACACCTAATATACCAATAATCTGGCAGTTAATTAATCATTAAACATTTATCATTTACCATTATTTTCACTACCTTTGCATAGAAAAATTGATTGTTTTATGAACTTAAAAGATTTACAAGAAAAAATAGAAAATGCGTGGGAAAACCGCCTCCTCCTTTCCGATGAAGCTACTATGAAAGCCATTGATACTATAGTAGATCTTCTTGATCGTGGAGAACTAAGAGTAGCTTCTCCCTCTGATAAGGGATGGCAAGTACACGAATGGGTCAAGAAAGCAGTTATTCTATACTTTCCTTTCCGCAAAATGGAAACCAAAGAGGTAGGTATCTTCGAATACTATGACAAAATCCCTCTCAAGCACAACTATGAGGACAAAGGGGTACGTGTAGTACCACCTGCTACCGCACGCCGTGGAGCTTACCTAGCCGTAGGAGTAGTACTGATGCCTTCTTATGTAAATATCGGCGCTTATGTGGATAGCGGTACCATGGTGGATACATGGGCTACAGTGGGTAGTTGTGCCCAAGTAGGTAAGAATGTACACATCAGTGGAGGTGTAGGTATAGGGGGGGTATTAGAACCTCTACAAGCTGCTCCTGTTATAATAGAGGATGGCGCTTTCTTAGGTTCTCGCTCTATCATAGTAGAAGGAGTACGTGTGGAGAAAGAAGCCGTCTTGGGTGCCAATGTAGTACTTACCGCCTCTACTAAGATTATAGATGTAACGGGGGACAAACCAGTAGAATACAAGGGCTATGTACCTGCTCGCTCCGTGGTGATTCCAGGGAGCTACACCAAACAATTCCCTGCAGGTGCCTACCAAGTACCTTGTGCTCTTATCATTGGACAACGAAAAGCCTCTACCGACCTAAAAACTTCTCTAAATGAAGCACTTAGAGATTTCAATGTGGCGGTATAGTCTACTAAAGTCAATAACATATAATAAGTCGGTTTTTACGTGTAAAAACTGACTTTTATTTTTATTTTTACAATTATTTTTTGTAACTTTGCAGTATGATTTATAGATTATGACAGAAAATTTTAGTTATATAGATATTTTTGCAGGGTGTGGAGGACTTTCCTTAGGCTTAAATAAAGCTGGTTGGAAGGGGCTTTTTGCTATTGAAAAAAGTCCTCACGCTTTTGAAACATTAGAATACAATCTAACTGAAAGGATAAAGCATTTTAATTGGCCTGAATGGTTGCCCAAAGAAGCTCATGATATCAATGAAGTAATAGAAAACTACTCAGATGAACTAAAAGAATTAAGGAATAAAATAACATTAGTTGCAGGAGGGCCTCCTTGTCAAGGTTTTTCTATGGCTGGACAAAGAAATGAAAACGATGATAGAAACAAATTGATAGATTCTTATGTCAAGTTTATTTCATTAGTAAAGCCTAAACTTATCTTTTTTGAAAATGTAAAAGGGTTCACTATGGAGTTCAAAGATAATGGAAAAAAAGGTAAAAAATATTCTGAAATAGTAATTGATAAATTACAAAAAGAAGGCTATAATGTATACGGTCAGTTAATCAATTTTGGCGATTATGGAATTCCCCAAAAACGAACAAGATTTATTCTTATAGGTATTAGAAATGATATAGAAAATTCATCTATAGAGAAAGCTAAAACTTTCTTTGAATTAATTGAGAAAAATAAGTTTGATTTTTTAGATGTAAAAAAAATCAATGTTCATCCCACTATTGAAGATGCTCTTTCTGATTTGCTCACTGGTAAAAAATTAGTTGAAACTCCTGATAGAAAAGGATTTAAGAGTAGTAATTATAAATCTATCCATTCCAATTATCAGAAATTAATGAGACAGGATATAACAGATGATATAAAATTACCTAATAGTCATAGTTTTGCAAAACATTCTGACAAAATCATTAAGAGATTTGCCTATATACAATCAATAAGTTCTGTATGTAAGAATATTCCCCAAAGAATAAAAGAAGAGTTAGGTATAACAAAACAAGTATTAGTACCTCTCAAATCGGATGAACAAGCACCCACAATTACCTCTCACCCTGATGATATGATTCATTATAAAGAGCCAAGAATTTTAACCGTAAGAGAGTATGCTCGGTTACAAAGTTTTCCTGACAGCTTTATTTTCAAAGGAAAATATACCACAGGAGGTAAACTAAGAAAAGTAGAAGTACCAAGATATACACAAATAGGAAATGCTATACCTCCTCTTTTTGGAGAACAAGCAGGTATAGTTCTGAAACAACTTTTATAAAGCTATGGAAAGTAATGAACTATTTTTTTCAGTAAAGGCTGGCATAAAAAACATAGTAGGAAAAGACCTTATCGCTGATGATAATATTGCTATATTTGAGTTAGTAAAAAACTCTTATGATGCTTATGCTTCAAAGGTAATTATTACTTTTGAAGATAATAAAATTATCATTGCTGATGATGGGAAAGGTATGTCTATTGATGATATTGAAAAAAAATGGTTGGCTTTAGCTTATTCTGCCAAAAAGAATGGTGATGAAGATAATGGAATTGATCAAACCTTTTTAGAAAGAAGAAAATCATATCGCGATCATATCCAAGAAAAAAGAAAATATGCAGGAGCCAAGGGGATCGGTCGCTTCTCTTGTGATAGACTTGGAGAGGAATTATTACTTTCCACAAAAAAAATCAATACTAATACTATAGAACAATTAAAAATAGATTGGAAAGATTTTGAAAAACAAGATAATATAGATTTTTCTGAAATAAAGATTACTCATAATTCTTTCAATGAAGATGAGACTTCTATTGCTTTCCCTAACAATGCTAAAAGTGGTACTATTTTAGAAATTACTAAAACTTCTCTTTGGGATAGAGCTAAAATATTAAGCTTAAAACATTCATTAGAAAAACTGATAAATCCCTTTTCTGATGATAATGATTTCTCGATTGAAATTATTTGTAATGGAGAATTGACCAATGATAAAGAAGAAGAACTTGAAAGAGAAAAAGTAAATGGAATTATTCAAAATTCTATATTAGATATTATAAAACTAAAAACAACTAAAGTAGAAGTTAAGGTAGACTCTAACAAAGTAATTACTAAAATTATAGATAGAGGAATTTTAATTTATCATATAAGTGAAGAGAATAAAAATAGTTCACTTATTGATAATTTAGAAATCAATTTGTTTTTCTTGAACAGAAGTGCTAAAATTAATTTCAAGAAAAGAATGAATCTTGACGCTGTAAATTATGGTTCTATATTTCTTTTTAAAAATGGGTTCCGAGTACAACCTTATGGAAATATGGGAGATGATAGTTGGGGATTAGACTTTCGTGCACAACAAGGTTATAATAGATTTTTAGGAACTAGAAACTTATTTGGTCAAGTAAGTATATTCACTGATAATACAGAAGAATTTAAAGAAGTATCCAACAGGGAAGGAGGGTTAGTAGAGACTATAGGCTTTAAATTACTGAAGGATATATTTGAAAAAGCTCATAGACGTTTAGAGCGTTATGTAGTAGGTGTTTTATGGGGAGAAGGATTTAAAAGAAATAAATATTTCAAATTAGAAGATGAAGTAGATAAACAGAGAGAATTATTAAAAGAAGATAATGATAAAGATGATTTTGAAATAGTTAAAAATAATATTGGAAGTCAATTAGATTTTATTCAGATATTAAAAGGTTTAGCTAATGATAAAGATATAGAAATCATTGACTACAATAAAGAGTTAGTACAAGAAATAAATAACAGAGCCGACTTAGATATTCTACAACCTAAATTTCTAAAAGACTTAGACAAAATATCTGATAAATTAAGTGATCCTAAATTAAGGAAGGTATACAACCAAGTAGAAATAAACTTTAAAAAGTCAGAAGAAAAAAGAAGAATAGCTGAGTTAAAAGCTATAGAGGAAGAAGAAAAAAGAATAGCTGCTGAACAGGCTAAAAAAGAAGCTGAAAAAAAAGCTTATGACGCTGAACTAAAAAAAGAAAAAGCTGAAAAAGATAAATTAAAGGCCGAGTTAGAGAGGTATAAAGCTGAAGAAAAAGCTAAAGAAGCTGAACAAGAAAAAGAAAAAGCTAAAGATAACTTAGCTACAGAAAAAAGAATAAATGCTTTTAAAAGTGCCCTAATAGGGATTGATAAAGAGAAAATAATAGGTCTTCAGCACCAAATCTTTCACTCTTCAAGTCGCATAAATAGGAATATTCAGTTACTTATAAAACATTTAGGAGGCACTAATATTGACAATATAGCAAAAAAATATATATCAGTAATAGCATTAGAATCTTCTAAAGTAAGTTCTATTACAAGTTTTATAACTAAGGCTAACTTTAATCTAACTGCTACTGAAATAAAGACAGATATTGTTGCTTTTATAAAAGATTATATAAATGAAATATACTTATCTGAAGATAAAATTATTGATAGTAAGATAAAAATAGATATTGTTGATAATGATAATTCAATAATAAAAAAAATTGTACCTCTTGAGATTACTACATTAATAGATAATTTTATCAATAATGCAGAAAAGGCAAATGCAAGTAAAATTATTTTTGAGTTTATAAAGTCTTTTTCAAACCTTATAATATTAGTAAAAGATAATGGAAAAGGAATTTCCTCTGATATTCTTGATCGAGTCTTTGAATTAGGTTTTACCACAACCAATGGTTCTGGGATAGGTCTATTCCAAAATAAGGAAGTTATATCTAATCTGAAAGGAAATATTTCTGTAAAATCAAATATAAATTCTAAAGAAACTATTTTTGAAATAAATATACCTCTATGAAATTAGAATACAAAATACTTTGGTTAGACGATAATAAGAAAGCTATTGAAGAAGATAGTTATTCTTCAGAGATAGAAGAACATCTTAGGGAAAAAGCTTTTATTCCTGAAATTATGTTGGTAGATCATAAAGATGAGTTTTTTAGAAACTTAGATAGTGTTGATTTTGATTTGATACTAACTGATTTCAATCTCAATGACACTGATACTGGAGATAAAATTATTCAACAAGTTAGAAATAGATCAATTTTTACCGAAATAATGTTCTATTCTGCACAAAGTGAAATAAAAAACACAATAAATCTTGATAGAATAACTTTTTTAGATACCAGTAAAACAACAAGTAAGAATCATTACCAAGATGTTATTGAAAAAGCTATCTCTCTTATTGATCTAACAATAAAGAAATTCGAAAATATTGTTGTTATGAGAGGAATGATTATGCAAGAAACAAGTTCTTTAGATACTATAATAAAAAATATTGTAGTTAAATATTTAAAAACATTAGATGATAATAAAAAACAAACTCTTTTAGAAGATATTCTCTTCAGTATAGAAGAAAATGCAACCGAAAAATACAACAAAGCTAAATCAAAGAAGATTAATGATATACTAAAAGACAATGTATTGTTTAGTTCAGATCAGAAAATAAAAGCCTTGGGGAAAATCCTTATAGAACTTAAATTCGAGGACTTCTCAAATGGTTATAGCGAAGATATTATATTAAATAGAAATAAATTAGCTCATGCTGAATTAATAAAAAATGATCAAGGTAAAGATTGTTTCAAATCAAAATATAATGAGATTATTTTTGATGAAGTATTTTGTTTACAAATACGAAAAAATCTTATTAATTACAGAAAAAAAATAGAAAACATTCAAAGTATGATAGCTTCATAAGGCTCTAAAGATTATATCCAATACAATAAAGTTATATTTTTGTTAATATTTCTCTTTTTCTACAACTACGCAAAAACATTGCGCAGTAGGGTTATAATTTTGCACCCAGAAAGAGAAAAAGAACCTCTATAACAAATTGTATTTATAACATATTAGGACAGTAGCTCAATTGGGTAGAGCAGGTAATGGTAAGATTATTTCCATGTGAGGTCAATTACCATTTACTTCTGAGCTTCTAACTCCCGTGTTGTGGGTTCGAGTCCCACCTGTCCTACAAAAAACAACTAAGAAAGGTCAAACAGAAGTTACTTCTCTCTTTTAGGTTAAGATTTACTTCTGTGATTACCTTTCTTTTTTTATTGTATCACACTATGGGAAAAACAATCAACATACAAAAAGTTGCCCTTAGGCAAAACGCCCTTTATATTCCTGATACTATGGTCTCACAAAGAGCCATACAGCCAGGTACCTTAGAATTGGTAGCTGCCTTGCGAAAGCATGGTTTTGGCGTTACTGAAGACCTTTTGCATGCTATCAATGGTACTACCAATGAGTATCGTCAGTCTGTTGTCAAGGTGATAAAAGAGGTACTTCATGTAAAACTCAACTGGGCACCCCTTATCAAAAATTGGGAAGTCCCTACAGGGGAAAGTTTCATCGACCACCTTATCACCGCTTTCTATAATCAATATCCTGATTTGATAAAGTCTGACAACTATGTCAGCTATTGGTATGATTATGATGATTACTACGAA
Organism: uncultured Capnocytophaga sp.; assembly: GCF_938029845.1. GTDB lineage: Bacteria > Bacteroidota > Bacteroidia > Flavobacteriales > Flavobacteriaceae > Capnocytophaga. The sequence goes on along the minus strand of NZ_CALHGG010000149.1, from coordinate 6,113 downwards.
GCAAATGATATTAAGGACTACAATAGAGAATATTTCACTCACAAGCATGAGCGTTTTTTAGCCTGTGGGCATTATATCCCTTATGGTACCTTTCCTTTGTGGCGTTATAATGGTTGCCCTTTCTGTGGAACCCCTTTTGAGACTGGTAAGATAGAACATACCGAGCAAGGCAGCAAACTCAAAATCCTTGACCTATGGCGTGAAGCAGAAGCCAATACTTTTTTCCAAAACCTATTAAGCTCCAAAACTGCCTTGGATGCCACTCAGGCCGATTCCTTTAAGTTGCTACTCCCTTACTTTTCAGTAGCTTCTGAGACTCATATTGGTATGAAGGAGACACTTGTCTTGGTAGTAGATAACTATATTGCTCAGGGTAAGGAGGCCGAGGCAGGAGCTTGTTTTAGCTCTCCTACCGATATATTGCGCTATTTATGGTATAAGAAAACCAGTTTTTTACAAATCGTAGAACCTAAGACTATCATCAAGAAAGAGTCTAAGAATCACAGCCATATTACCAAATCTTTAGACAAGCATCTCTCTGCCAAAGAAAGAGCACAAAAAGAACTTAAGCTCAAGTACTCTCGCCAAGAATGTGCAAGAGTGGCACGTTGGCTCAATGCCTTACCGCTTTCAGCAGAAAAGGCTTGTGAGATCATGCACCCTAGGCGTGAGATGTGGGTGCGCTTTATTCGTGCCTTACGCTTAGCAGAATATAGCAAGAAGAAGGGCTTTGAAAAGCTCGCTACTCTTTTGGATGTATTCTATAATGAGCGTTATAGTGTATGGCAAGCCGAGCTTAATACCGCTTACCTAAATATGGATAGTGAAAAGGCTTTTTCCTTGCTTAAACAGCGCCCTGGGGTCTTTGCCCGCTCCCTATTTGCTTGTATGCTTTGGTTGGAAGCTGACGAGACACTCGATGCCTTCAAGGAAATCATAGACCAAGTGCCTACTCGCTTACTCTTTACCCTGAATATGTATGCCGATTTGTACTTTAGCAAAGAGGGAAAGCGCAGCGTACAGACGATCTTAGGAACTCGAGTAGAAATCCCTAAACACCCTTTGGTTGTCGGAAGCTATAATGAGGAGCAATTGGCTGAGATGAAAGCTAAGATAGAAGACCTTTGCTTATGGAGCATCCGATGTATGTTTGCTAAGGAAGAAAACGAGCACCATTTTATCTATATAGACCCACAACTCTATCATATTCCTTTACCTATAGGGGATAGAAGTAATAATGTACATGACTTTAATGCTACCCTTATGGGTACCCGCTTCCCATTGGAAGGTAACGAAATACGCCTTTTTATGCAATGGGGAAAAGACCTGCCTGCTCAAGACTTGGATATGGACTTGTCCTGCCGTATTATCTATAAGGATAGGTCAGATATTTGCTATTTTGGGCGTCTTACCACCTTAGGTTGCCAGCACAGTGGGGATATCCGCAGTATTCCTGATAAAGTAGGTACGGCAGAGTATATCAATATTGACGTCAATACCCTACGTCAGCACAAGGCTAAATATGTACTTTTTACCTGCAATGCGTATTCCAATGGCGCTTTGTCGCCTAACTTAGTCGTAGGTTGGATGGATAGCAAGCGTAAGATGAAAGTATCCGAACGCACAGGAGTAGCTTATGACCCTTCTGCAGTGATTCATCAGGTACGTATCACCCAGCCACTACAAAAGGGACTCCTCTTTGGGGTGTTGGACGTAGAGGCTAAAGAGATTATCTGGATGGAACTCCCTTTCCAAGGACAAGTAGTGCAAGCACTTTCTATAAGTGGCGTGAAAACGCTCTTAGAGAAACTCAATAGCAAGCTTACCATTGGTAACCTACTTTCTCTCAAGGCAGAAGCACAAGGTCTACAGATAGAGACAGATCCCGCCCTTGCCGATGAAGTTTATGATATGCAGTGGGCAGGACAAGGAAAGATAAGTGAATTATTTTTAAAATAATTTTCTCAAATAGATTTTATTGTTTGGAGAAAAAACATTATATTTGTGGCAAATTTAAAGATAATACCATGAATCACAACATTAAACCTGGAGTCGCAGTAGGAAAAGAAGTACAAGAAATTTTCCAGTATGCAAAGCAGAAAGGTTTTGCTCTTCCTGCCACTAATGTCATCAGTTCCAATAGTATCAACGGCGTATTGGAGGCTGCAGTAGCTATGAAAGCGCCTGTAATTATCCAATTCTCCAACGGAGGAGCTCAATTTATGGCAGGAAAAGGACTTTCTAATGAAGGACAAAAAGCCGCTATCTTAGGGGGTATTGTAGGAGCTCAACAAGTACACCAATTGGCGGAAGCCTACGGAGCTACTGTTATCCTACATACTGACCACTGTGCCAAAAAGTTACTTCCTTGGATTGATGGTCTATTGGATGCCTCTGAAAGAAATTTCAAGGCTACAGGGAAGCCTCTTTTCAGCTCTCACATGATTGACCTATCGGAGGAACCGCTCAAAGAGAATATTGAAATCTGTAAGAAATACCTAGAGCGTATGAGCAAAATGGGTATGACCCTTGAGATCGAACTCGGTATCACAGGAGGTGAAGAAGATGGAGTAGATAACTCCGATGCGGACGAATCTCGCCTATACACTCAGCCTGAGGATGTGGCTTATGCTTACGAAGAACTCCTAAAGGTAAGCCCACAATTTACCATTGCAGCCGCTTTTGGGAATGTACATGGAGTATATAAGCCTGGGAATGTAAAACTTACTCCTAAGATCCTAAGAAACTCACAAGAGTATATCTCTAAAAAATACAATGTAGCACACAATACCATTGACTTTGTATTCCATGGAGGTTCAGGCTCTACCCTTGAGGAAATCCGCGAGGCTATCAGCTACGGAGTGGTGAAGATGAATATAGACACCGATCTACAATATGCCTTCACTGAAGGGGTTCGTGACTATATGAAGAACAAAGCCGCTTACCTACAAAGCCAAATAGGAAACCCCGAAGGAGCCGATGTACCTAACAAAAAGTACTATGACCCTCGTGTATGGCTTAGAGAAGGTGAAAAGACTTTCATCGCTCGTGTAAAGAAAGCCTTCGAAGACCTAAACAATGTAAATACTTTATAATATTACATGCATAAGAAAAAGAGGCTACCCTTTTCGGACAGCCTCTTTTTCGTTTTTGAGTTCTAATTTTCTTGATTAAAAAGCAAATGTAACCTGCTTAGAAGTATCAACTGTAAATACAGAAGCCTTATAAGACTCTGTACCTCCATCAGTTAAGAATATATAACGCTTGTCTTTCTCCAAGTCCTCACAAGTAACGATACCTTGTGCATTGGTTGTTACCTCATTGATAGTTTTTGCACTCAATTCTCCTCTTATGATACGAGATAGAATACTATAACGCATGGTTTCATAGCTAGCCTTTACCTGAGCATCAGATTTTTCTGCATATATACTTCCTACTTGACGGAAATATACTTTAGTATTCGCCAAGGGTTGTCCATCTTTAGTCAAAGTAATTTTAGCAAAAAGACTCTCCAAGTTAATAGTAGCTTCCTTGGTCTGTCCTTCGGCTACAGTTACACCCACCTCTTGGTAACTTCTCTCTCCTAATACCACTGCCTTATAGGTGCCCGGAGCTGGGGTAAAATTAGCTACTCCTTGTGCATCGGTGGTCGCTTTAGTTGCGCTACCTAATACTGCTTTTGCTCCTTGCTTGTCATAACCTACAGCAACTGATGCTTGGAAACCTGCCGCTGTAATAGCATCGAGCAGATATACTTCTTCTCCTTGTAGTGGGCTACCATTCTTCGTAACTGTAATCTTAGCTGCTGTTACTGGAATAGCCTTTAGTGTAATTGTGATAGCATTATCTCCCTCTGTAATAGTATGTTCCACTACATCTGAAACGATTTTATTTCCTACTTTCACTATAAAATAGAGCTTTTTCCCTATGTAGTTTTTTACATCTATAACAACTTTTCTATTCTCTATAGCTGCATGTCCTTTCACAGAAGTTCCATCTTCAGTTTCAGAGAAAAGCACCTCTGCCCCCGTATGTTCTACCCCCGTGGTAGTGATCTTAGCTACTGCCTGTTTCTCTTGATTTTTGTTTTGGTCTTGCTGACCTGTTTGATTCTGGTCTTGTTGACCTGTCTGATTTTGGTGTTGTGGTTGCGGTTCATCATTGTTTTTGGAGCAACCCACTACGAAGGCTGTAGCAAAGCAAACAGCCGCGATAAATGTGTAATTTTTTTTCACGATTGTAATAATTTTAATTTTTTCCTACTCTGTTAAGAGCTTTTCGGATGCCGCCTATGATTTAACTATTTATCCAATAACTACAAAAAAAAGCAAGTCTGCCTATGGAAATTCCATAAGCAGACTTGCTTTTAAGAAATAGCAAACAGACAAACGCGGCCTACCTTATTAGTATCATAAGGTGCTGTGCTGTGCTGTTTTGCATTACAAAGTTACGAATTTTTACTGGATTATACAACTTTTTTAACTATAAAGTTACTTGATTATTTAACCTCTATTTAGGTGCAAATTTACATATTTTTCAAGAAACACCAACCATTTAAGTGTTAATTTTTTTAGTTCTTTTTTCTATTTACAAACAAAAATATAAAGAAAAATACTATATAAAGAATTTATATAAGTACAAACCAAAAGTTATTACCCCACTACCTCTTTCACTTTTCACTTAAATGTTTCTATTGCTTCATAGAAGTCTTGTTCATCTATACCGAGGTTTTGGCAAAGCCATTTAGCTCCTGATAGGTAATTCATATTTTCTTCGCCTGAAATCATTAGGGGCATTTCTCCTTCTGGGGTAATAAGGTAAGTAGTACCTCCACTTTGCTGGTGTGGTGCTGTCTCATAGGGCATCAAGCGCAATTGGTTTTCTGTGTTTTCTACAACAGTTTTAAGGGCTGCATCTTCCTCATTATACAACAATATTCCCCCTTTGGTAAGGGTATTTATAAAATCGGCATAGACTTGTTGCTTATCTTCCTCTATACGGCTAATGAGTGCGAGGGTTGGGCGATAGAGCTGAAATATAGGCACTTGTTCTATCTGGGTAGGGGTATCATTACCCTCAATAAGTACAAATTCCGCCTCAGAAGAATACTTACAACTGGGTACATTCCCTATGGGTGATTCTAAGAAATAATCTATCTTCCTTGAGAAATAGTCCATAGTATGTAACACCATTGCCGCTATGGTATTTCTCCCTTGAGTGCCGGAGATGACTACTCTAGTTTTCATCTTATGCAATTCATAGAGAAACGCTCCATAAGAATAGATAGGTAACTGAAGCTCCTGTGCTTTTTGCCATTGTGGATGCGTGGTCGGTATTCCCTCTGCCACTACTACCGCTTCTATATTTGGAGTGAGTGCCTCCTGTAAAGTACTTACTGAAACCTCATGCACAGGCGATAGTGCTGCTAGAAGGGATTGCAGAAAAGGTTCCCCCTCTGTAATAAAGTGTATTTTCATTGCTGTTGTTTAGGAGTGCAAATATACGAAAAAATTTCCCCTTTCCCATTTCTTTCCCAAATTATGTTTTACCTTTGCATCGTAAAATAATAAAATAATTAGATTATGAACACATTTAGAAAAATCGCAACTGTTATTACTGTACTTTTTGCTGTGAATTTTGCTGCTGCTAAAGATGTACAAATCAAATTCAGTGAATTGCCACAGAAGGCACAAACCTATGTAAGAACCCATTTTTCAGAGTCCGATATAGCCTCTGTATGGAAAGATACTGAAATGCTGCTTGTAGAGGATTATACCGTAGTATTCAACAATGGTACTGAGATTGAATTCTTTCCAAGTGGCGAATGGAAAGAAGTAAAATCAAGAGGTACAGAAATTCCTGCAAAGATTATTCCTAATGGGATTGCCCAATATGTAAGCCAGAATTACAGTGGTCATCCTATTAAGAAAATCAGTAAAAAACGCTATGGATACGAAGTAGAACTCATTGGAGGAACTGACTTAGAATTTAGCCAAAACGGAAAATTCCTACGTATAGATGACTAATCAAAAATAAAAAATCGGGAGTAAATCCCGATTTTTTTTTATTCATTCATACTCATAAGGAACTCTTCATTGTCCTTTGTTTTCTTT
>NZ_CALHGG010000148.1 GCF_938029845.1 uncultured Capnocytophaga sp. | reverse complement strand
TTGCTTGCTTGCTTGCTTGCTTGCTTGCTTGCTTGCTTGCTTGCTTGCTTGCTTGGACCCTATCATTTTGTGCTATAAGAACACTGTTTTTCATAGTTTTAAGGTTGTTTTTTGCTTAGAATTAACCTAATTGACAAGGCAAAATTACAAATAATTTTTTAAATAAACAAAATTTTTTAGAGATTATTTTTTCTTTTTGTAAAGGTATTTTCTTACTTCATCGGTAGAAATAAAGAAATGTCCGTAACCTTTTTCTGTCAGACCCTTTATAAGTGCTTCATCTCTTGACCAAATTTTGTGCTTAAATTGCAAATGTACAGCAACAAAGGCATAATCATCTTTATCTACATCTTTTACAATTTCAAAGGCATCTTGTAAATTCTTTTTAGTAATTTCATCTAAAGGAATTATTGTGATTTTTTCTAACAGCTGTTTTAGCTCGGCTAATATTTTCTTTTCTGTTTTATCTTTTCTCCGACCTGCTTTTATAACATCCAAATGTTCCTTTACCTCCTCTATTATGAAATCGGGAGCTATGAACTGCATATTTCTATCTTTTAAAATGGTCGCTATTTCCCCATTAGGAGTTATTAGCGCACTATAGAAAATATTACTATCTGCTATGACGATCATTTTTATTAGCTCTTAAAGAGGAAGATTTAAGTTTTTTATTTTGTTTATTTTATGAGCAATGGCTCTATTCGTTTCTTTAGAAAGTGCCATTATCATTTCGTATTGTTCTTGAGTTTCTTCTTCAAAAATAGGCTCCGCAGGGGCAGGTGTTGCCTTTGCTTTGGCAGCTGTCTTTTTCTTAGTTTCCTTAATTTTTGTAACCTTTACAAAATCAAGGGTTTCTGCCTCCTTTACATAGGCTAAGGCCTGAGGACTGTCATTGAGTACGGTAATTGTATATGGCATAAGTGTTAGTTGTTAGTTGTTAGTTATTAGTTATTAGTTTTGAGTACAAAGGTACAAATTATTTTTTATTAGTAAGTGCAAAAATTATACTAGATTAGTAGTTAGTGGTTAGTAGTTAGTAGTTAGAATAATGAAAAAGTGAAGAATCACGCGGGGTAATTCTTCACTTTTCACTATTAATTATTCACTTAAAAGGCTATTTTTTGTCTTTTTTGAAGTGAGGTTTATCCTTTCTCTCCTTGTCATGAGATCTTTCTTTGTCGTGAGGTCTTTCACGCTTTTCAAGGTTCTCAGGACGTGGAAGAAGTGCCTTACGGGATACACGAGTCTTCTTGGTCTTAGGGTCTATACCTAGGTATTTTACCTCTATTATATCGCCTTCCTTGAGTACATCTGCGGGGTTCTCTACGCGCTCCCAAGCTATTTCAGAAACGTGTAGGAGAGAGTCCTTACCTGGGACAAACTCTACAAAAGCTCCGAAATCCACCAAGCGGGCTACACGCACCTTGTATATCTCTCCTTCTACAGGTTCAAAAGACACATGGTATACAGCATCCACCGCTTCTTGGATACCATCGGCATCGGTACCGAGGATTTCAACAATACCTAATTCGCCTACTTCTTCTACCACAATAGTAGTTTTGGTGCGGGCTTGTAGGTCTTGGATATTCTTACCACCCGTACCAATGAAAGCACCAATGTATTCCTTAGGCATTTCAAGACGTACAATCTTAGGCGCATGTGGCTTCACAGTTGGGTTTGGTACGGCTATAGTCTCGGTTATTTTTCCAAGTATATGCATACGACCTTCGCGGGCTTGATCCAAGGCTTTTTCAAGGATTTCATAGGTAAGTCCTTTGATCTTGATATCCATTTGGCAAGCAGTAATACCGTCCTTAGTACCTGTTACCTTAAAGTCCATATCACCCAAGTGGTCTTCGTCGCCCAAGATATCGGAAAGTACGGCATACTTATCTCCATCAGTGATGAGTCCCATGGCAATTCCTGAAACAGGCTTTTTCATCTGGATACCTGCATCCATAAGAGCTAAAGTACCAGCACACACAGTTGCCATAGAAGAGGAACCATTGGACTCCAATATCTCAGACACCACACGTACTGTATAAGGACAATCCTCTGGAATCATGCGCTTAAGGGCACGTTGTGCCAAGTTCCCATGTCCTACCTCACGGCGAGAAGTCCCTCTAAGTGGACGCGCTTCCCCAGTGGAGAAAGGAGGGAAGTTATAATGTAGGTAAAAGCGCTCTTCTCCTTGTTCGGAAGGAATATCTATCACATTGGCTTCACGAGAAGTTCCCAAGGTTACGGTAGTGAGAGACTGTGTTTCCCCACGGGTGAAGATAGCTGACCCATGAGGCGAAGGCAAGTAGCCTACTTCACACCATATAGGGCGTATTTGCTTGGTATTTCTACCATCTAGACGGATATCTTCGTTGAGAATCAAGTTGCGTACTGCCTCTTTTTGAGCTTTAGAGAAGTATTTGCTAACCAATTTATCATACTCTTCCAATTCTTCTTCAGTGAAGAGGGCTTTGCAGGCCTCTCTTACTGCATCGAACTTATCGCTACGCTCATGTTTGGTTGTGTTTTCCTTAGCTATAGCATAGCATTTGTCATAGCAGAAGTCATATATCTTCTTAGCTACCTCTTCGTTCTCCTGCGGTACTTCATAGGATCGCATGGTTTTGCCTACTTTTTCACGAAGGCGTTCTTGGGCTTCTATCTGTACTTTGATCGCTTCATGCGCAAAGTGAATAGCGTCGGCCATATCCTTTTCAGAAACCTCATCCATTTCTCCTTCCACCATAGCGACAAACTCCTTAGAAGCTCCTACCATGATATCCATATCGGATTCTGTCAATTGCTGTGCACTTGGGTTGATGATAAACTCCCCGTTGATACGCCCTACACGTACCTCAGAAATAGGCCCATCAAAAGGAATATCGGATACAGCCAAACAAGCCGAAGCAGCCAATCCAGCTAAGGCATCAGGCATGACATTCTCATCATGAGACATGAGCTGAATCATCACCTGTACCTCACAATAATATTCCTTAGGGAAGAGAGGGCGCAATACCCTATCTACCAATCGCATAGTTAATATTTCCTGATCACTTGGGCGTGCTTCACGCTTGAAGAAACCACCAGGAAAGCGACCCGCAGCAGCAAATTTTTCACGGTAATCTACTGTTAGGGGAAGGAAATCCACCCCTTCGCCTGCTTCTTTGTTCGCCACAACTGTAGCTAGGAGCATAGCATTGCCCATTTGTACCACCACAGCACCATCTGCTTGCTTGGCGAGTTTGCCCGTTTCTATGGAAATAGTACGTCCATCACCAAGAGCAATAATTTCTTTTTTTACTTCTGGAATCATAAAAGTTTTTTATTAAAAATGAAACAAATAGTGTTGTGTGTTTTGTGTTTATTTCCAATGAAAAACTATTATCTTATGGGCTTTTATATAGAACAAAAAGGGGCATAAAGCCCCTTTTGTTTGATAACAAAATTATTTTCGGATACCTAATTCCTTAATAATAGCACGGTATCTTTCGATATCTTTTTGTTTGAGATAATCCAGTAGGCTTCTGCGCTTACCTACGAGTCTCACAAGGGAGCGCTCTGTATTGTAATCTTTGCGATTGGCGCGCAAGTGCTCTGTTAAGTGATTGATACGAAAGGTGAAAAGGGCTATTTGTCCCTCTGCTGAGCCAGTATTTTTCTCGCTACCACCGTGTTGTTTAAAAATTTCTGCTTTAGTTTCTTTTGTTAGATACATTCCAATATTATTTAATGATTATTATGTATTTTAAAATCGGGGGCAAAGGTAATATAAATATTCTTCACATACAACTTTTTTTGAAAAATTATTTAGTCCTCGTCATCCTCATCGTCCTCATCTTCTTTGTCATCGTCATCCTCATCATCGTCATCCTCATCATCGTCCTGGTCATCATCTTCATCATCATAATCGTCATAATCATCCTCCTCTTCCTCGTCGTCCTCTTCCTCTACATGAGAAGAAGTCTTGGAAATATCTTTTTTACGCTTAAGAGCGAGTTCGTCCTCTTTGGACATTTCCAAGGTGTCAGCCTGTATACCCTCTCCGTAATAATCATCATCATCTTCATCATAACGTTCCATGGTGGATGCCAAGCGGGTACTTACTTTTACTAAATAAATGGTATCTTCGGTACGTACCTCAAGAGCTTCCACTGTCTCGTTTTTAGCATTTTTGAATCGGATAACATCTCGATCTTGATAACCTTCTGGATACTTCTCCACCAGTAAGGCTAAGATGTCTTTTGTTAATTTTTTGTAGTCAACTATGGCTCGTTTCATTTAGCCTATTTTATTTAAGATTTAAGCGGTGCAAAATTAAAAGAAAAAAATAAGTTGAATATATTTAACACGTTAATTAAAAGTTATTTTTATTTACAGATTTGATTGTTTTTATGAATTTTACCCTATTTTGACAACTTAATTTATACTAATTATTGAAGCGCTTGCCATAATCTATCTTTGAGAGCGGAAATTCCTTGTTCTGCGACGGAGGAAATAAAGCAATAAGGAAGGTGCAAATTAGCTGTTTTAAGCTCAGTATCGATCATCTCTTTGAGTTCCTCGTCCAAAAGATCTGTTTTGGAAATGGCCAAGATTCGTTGCTTGTCAAGCAGCTCAGGATTATAGTGTTCCAACTCTCTGAGAAGGACATGGTATTCCTCCACTATATTGGGACTATCGGCAGGGACGAGGAAAAGAAGTACTGAATTGCGTTCTATATGTCGTAGGAAATAGTGTCCTAAGCCCTTTCCTTCTGAGGCTCCTTCTATAATCCCTGGTATATCGGCTATTACAAAAGATTGGAAATCGCGATATTGCACAATACCTAAGTTAGGTTTTAGGGTAGTAAATGGATAGTCGGCTATTTTAGGTTTGGCCGAAGTAAGCACTGAAAGCAGAGTGGATTTGCCCGCATTGGGGAAGCCTACTAGCCCCACATCCGCCAAGACTTTTAGCTCCAAGAGTAGTTCTCGCTCCTCCCCCTGTATACCTGGCTGGGCATAGCGAGGCGTCTGGTTGGTTGACGTACGGAAATGCCAGTTACCCAGTCCTCCTTTACCTCCTTTTAGAGCTACTATTTCCTCCTTATCTTGGGTAATCTCAAATAAAGGCTCATCAGTAAGAGCATCCTTGACAATAGTTCCTAAAGGCACCTCCAAATACACACTTTTTCCATCGGCACCTGTGCTGCGATTGGCACCCCCATCGCCCCCATGTTCCGCACGGAAATGTTGTTGAAACTTAAAATTGATAAGCGTCCATAGGTTTTTGTTACCACGGATAATAATATCGCCTCCGCGGCCTCCATCTCCCCCATCAGGCCCTCCTTTTTCTACGAATTTTTCTCTATGTAGGTGAGTGGAACCTTTACCTCCATTGCCTGAACGGACATATACTTTTACATAATCTGTGAAATTTCCTTCTGTCATAAATTTAATTAGTTGATTTGACTATTTGTCAATTTGTCGATTTGTCAATTTGTCGATTTGTCGATTTGTCGATTTGCTAATTGGCTAATTGTCTCATTAACTAATTGTCTAATTGGCTCATTGCCTCATCGACTCATCGGTTCATTAGTTAAATTAATCATTAATCATTCCATTATTAATCATTAATTTTGTAACTTTGCTCTTTGATTTAAATATTATAGTAATGAAAGTAGCTGTAGTTATGGGAAGTCAAAGTGACCTTCCTATCATGCAAGAAGCCATTGATTTCTTAAAAGAGATGCAAATTCCAGTTTTAGTGGATATTGTCTCAGCCCATCGCACCCCTGAAAAACTAATTTCTTTTGGAAAAAATGCTCATTTGCAGGGAATAGATGTGATTATTGCAGGAGCAGGAGGAGCAGCACACCTTCCTGGTATGCTTGCCGCCGTGAGTCCGCTACCTGTTATAGGGGTACCTATCAAAAGCCGCAACTCCATAGATGGTTGGGACTCTGTACTTTCTATCCTACAAATGCCAGCAGGTGTTCCTGTGGCAACTGTTGCTCTTAATGGGGCTAAGAATGCGGGTATCCTCGCTGCCCAAATCTTGGGGGTTGCCCACAAAGAAGTGCAAGAGCATATCTTGCAATACAAAAAATCCTTAGAAGAAGCGGTACTAAAAGGAGCAGAGCAGGTAAAAACTGAAAACTAAAAAGTAAAAAACATATACTTTTCTAAGATACAATAAATTACAACTCTACCCTAACACTAGCCAAGGTAACTCACAAACACAATTTTATCCATATACTTAGCTATGGCATTTCTTGGTTTTACCTTTTACTTTTTATCTTTTACCTAACAAAAGTATGGTACATATATAAAGGCTAGTACTGCTACTACGGCAAGGAATATCATGGTAACGGCTCCTGCGGCGATGTCCTTTATCTCTCCTATCTTCTGATGGAAGTCAGGGTGAACAAAGTCGCAGAGCTTCTCCAATCCTGTATTGAGTCCTTCTACTGCCAAAAGTGTTCCAAAGGCTAATAGCTGAAACATCCATTGGTGAGGAGTAATCCCAAAATACAACCCCAATCCTACAAATAACAAACAACCTATACTATGGGTAATAATGGCGTCTTCAGTGCGAACCAATAACCAAAATCCTTGTAGGGCATACCCCATACTCTTGAGCCGCCCAATTATAAATTTCTTCATTTTATCTATTTTTTGAGACTCTACCCTCCTACTCGCTTTACCTTAAAACCTTTTTCTTTGAGAAATTCCATAATCTTATCACGGTAATCCCCCTGAATGATAATTTTTTCCTCCTTCACAGATCCTCCTACTCCCAAGTGAGTTTTGAGTTCCTTCGCCAATACTTTAAAGTCAGCATCGGCACCTGTATAGCCCTCAATAAGGGTAACGGGCTTGCCTTTGCGCTTCTCATATTTGCACAAAAGTGGCTCATCCTGTAACCAAATATTGGAGGGAGCTTCCTCAGGTAACTGTTCTTCCTTATGGTCAGGAAAAAGTTTTTGGAGTTGTTCTCTGAGCATATTATTTTCTTTTAAGCACCTTTTCTACTGCCTTTAGAATACCCTCTTTGTCAAGACCATACTTTTGCATAAGCTCAGCGGGCGTTCCACTTTCTCCAAAAGTATCATTGACCGCTACAAACTCCTGAGCTACAGGATAGTGCTGAGTGAGTACACGAGCTACGCTCTCACCCAAACCTCCGTAGTAGTTATGTTCCTCACAAGTTACCACTGCCTTAGTTTTACGAGCAGAAGCAAGAATCATTTCTTCATCTAAAGGCTTAATTGTATGAATATCAATCACCTCAGCCGAGATACCTCTCTGTTCCAAGACCTCACAAGCCAATAATGCTTCCCATACGAGGTGTCCTGTGGCAATGATAGTTACATCGGTTCCTTCATTGAGTAGTAAGCCTTTTCCTATCTCAAAAGTCTGATTTTCAGGAGTAAAATTAGGTACTGAAGGACGACCAAAACGTAGGTATACAGGTCCTACATAGTCCGCAATAGCGATGGTTGCTGCCTTGGTTTGGTTATAATCACAAGGATTAATGACTACCATATTAGGGAGCATCTTCATCAGTCCTATATCTTCCAAGATCTGGTGGGTAGCTCCGTCCTCACCAAGGGTCAATCCCGCATGAGAGGCACAAACCTTTACATTCTTATTAGAATAAGCAATAGACTGGCGTATCTGGTCATATACACGCCCTGTGGAGAAGGCAGCAAAGGTACCTGTGAAAGGAATCTTTCCTCCTATGGTAAGTCCTGCTGCTATACCCATCATATTGGCTTCAGCAATTCCCACTTGGAAAAAGCGGGTAGGGTTTTCCTCTTGGAATTTTTCCATCTTGAGCGAGCCTATAAGGTCAGCACAGAGGGCTACCACATTGGGATTCTTACGTCCTAGTTCTGCAAGTCCTGCACCGAAACCACTTCGGGTGTCTTTCTTGCCTGTATCAGTATATTTTTTCATTAGATACTATTTTTAATGTTTTTATTTTTTCTTCTTAAATCTATCTATAAGCTCCACCAAAAGAAGAGTTAACACCATAAAAGGAATGGTGAGCACCCTAAGTAGTGAGCGTCCCACTTTCCCTATAAGAGTCTCTTTTACCTTAAACTCTCCATGATACAACTCATCTCGCTTGTAATAGTTGGCAAATCGCCTTGTCTTAAGCAGTTCCGTTATCAGTGGTTTGGCAGGCTCATACTGATGAGTAATACCTAAAGCATCTATTGCATAAGCTACTACAAACATCGTTTCTTTAAGAGCAAACTCCTTTTGGACAAATGGTAGTAAGGTATCCAACTGAGAAGGTGGGGTAAGCCAAATAGCCATGATTTGTATCATTTCTTTTTGCACATCGGAGGTGAAATTAGCTGCTTTTATACGTTGCCAACATTCTTGTAATACAACTGGTTCCGCCTGCTTTTCCTCTGTTATAGGATAGTCATAGTTATATACTTCTATATCCTCCCAATCATAAAAATCAGGTTGCTTAGCTGCTTTTTCATAAGCCTTGAGGAACGAATCCAAACTCCTAAACTCCGGTGCAAATACAGCCTCATCGTGCCTTACAATCACCATTTTACCTTTTAGAAACCCTGTAGTATAGATAGCCACACAATCACTTTCTTGGTTGGAGAACAAAGGAAGTAGCTCAAAGCCAAGGTCACACTGTGCTATCCACTCAAGTGTCTCCTCTCTTTCCTTGTCGTCCATGAGAATAACGCCTCCATAAGGTTTAAACTGTTGTAGAGGCAGAGGATCTATTCCCTTTGTTTCTAACAAAGTAGCTAGTTTCATAATACTTACTATCAGAGCGCAAAGATACTATTTTTAATTCTATTAGACAAAAAAACTTTGCCAGCGCAAAACGCTGGCAAAGTTCACAAGAGATATGAGAAAGATCTACTACCAGGTATAGGAGAGTCCTCCTATAATATTTCTTCCTACCCCTGGAATAAAGTTGGTTTTATCATCCGCTTTAGGTGCTGGAGTAAGGCGCATAGGAGGCGCTGTTACTTCTGCTTGTACCAAATAGCTGGAGGCATATACCTTATCAGCTAAGTTGTTGGCTTGCAAGAAGAAAGTCCATTGTCCTTTTTTGTAACCTAAGCGTGCCCCTACAAGGCTGTAAGGGTCTTGGTATAGCGTATTTTTGTGGTCAATAGGTGTCTTCACAGGAAGTGATTCGAGGTTTACCTCCGCAAATATGCCTATTGGGTGCTTATAGGTGAGTGCCCCAAAGAGGTAATGAGTAGGAATTCCTGCGATTTGGTTACCCTTAAGCTCACCGCCGTCAAAGAAGAAGTCGCTATAATTATAATTAACAGAAAGGGTGAAAGTATCTTCCTTGGCAGAGAACACATGAGTGAGGAAAGTAGATTGCAAACCTGCTTCCAAACCTCTGTGAATAGTGGCATAAGGTGTATTGACTGTATTACCTCCTACCCCTACACTACCATCGGCTATGGTAAAGATTTCATCTTTCACCCAAGAGTGGTAAGCACTCACATTCCAGATAAAAGCTTGTCCTATATTTCCTTTGGTACCTAGCTCCACAGTGGAGGCTTTTTGTGCTTTTAGGTCAGAGATGGTAATGGTAGTAGGCCCTGAATTCACATTGGAACTACTATTATAGACCACCGGAGGCACTGGAGGACGATTTGGGTTAGGAGTAGCACTACCAGTCAAGCGTACTATTTCCAAGAAAGTAGGAGGTTCATAGCTACGAGAGAAGTTAGCAAAAACTTGCGCACGGTCAGTAAACTTATAGATCACCCCTACCTTAGGATTAATCGCATTATAAGAGAAGTCTCCTGTTAGAGGAGTAGCAGCGTTAGGGTTAGGTAGTGCTCGAGCTTGCAGACCACTAGGTGCTACGAAAAGGAACGGACGCTTTGCCCCTGTAAACTTATCCTCTATCTTACGAGTATCATAGCTACCCTGTACGCTAACATTTGCCAAGAGAGAAGGAGTAATCTTATAAGTATCCGATATATAAGCTATAGCATGGTTAGCTGTAAGATCTTGCTTGGCAAAGAGCGCTCCGAAATTACCACGATCGTTGTGGAAGCGAGATTGGTGCATAAGACCTTGGCTATACTGCAAGCCGAGAGTGAAATCGTTTTTCTCAGTGGTATTGGTATAAGAGAGGCGTACCCCATAGTCATTATTGAAGTCTTGGCGAACTCCATTGGCAATAGGATACATAAAGGCATCATCTGCATATTGGTAATAAAGAGTAGCCAAGATAAGGTTATTGGCATTGATCTGATAAGCCAACTTGGTACCAAAGCGAGCTATCTTACTGCTTCGATTAGGCTTGTCACGCACCACATTAGGACCAAAAGCATAAGGGAAAGTAGTCTTAGGCGCCTTGTTAATCTGCTTGTTATTTGTCTCCATTTGGTAGCGAGTAAGAGGCCCAGGTATATCAAAATAGAGATCTGTGAAAGAAGCATACAATCGTGCCTCAAACTTATCGGTGAACTTACGTCCTACATTGAGTAGTGCATTGAACCGCTTGGAGCTGTTATAAGTGCGATAGCCATCACTATGATTATAAGACGATGCCACAAATAGATCATTTCGTCCTGAAGAGAAGCCTGAGGAAATGGTACTATTGAAGTAGTTAAAACTACCTGCTTCCATTTTTACACTTAAGGGAGAAGCATTATATCCGTTTTTAGTAACAAAGTTCATAGCTCCACCGAGAGTAGCTCCCCCATGTTCGAGCGCATTGGCACCACGATAGATTTCCACCAAGTTGCTCACTTGAGGCTCCAATACACCTATAATATAAGAACCGTCTGCAAAGTTAATAGGAATACCATCTTGGGAGAGTGCCACCCCACGTGATTGAGGATTACTTTGGATGCCAGAACCACGGATATTGAGGCGCGGTTGGTCATTACCCCCAAAGAAATCTTGTATAATAATTCCAGGTTCACGCTGGAGGGCATCCTTGAGGGTCTGGGAACGCTGTATGTTTAAGTTCCTTAGGTCTGCCAAATTGGTACCCCCTGCTACCTTATCAAGTTTTACTTTGGCCAACCCTACGGAATTAGCCACAAGGCTTGGGTTGTCTGAAATGACCACAGGTTGCAGCTCCACTATATCAGAGAGTGTTTCTTCCGCTCCACGGCGAAGGATAGTCTCCACATAAGTAACCCTGTTTTCATTATTCTGAAGTATTACAGGAAACTCCAAAGGAGCATAACCTTCCTTGCTTACCTCAAGAGAAGGATGTTCATCTGAAGTAGAAAGGGTATAATTCCCTTTGTCATCGGTAAGGGTACTCTCACCTGTAGATACCGATTTGACCATAGCCTGCGCAATAGGCAACTTGTTTTCATCAAGAATTTTACCCTTGATCTTATATTGCGCATGGAGGCTCACCCCCAGCAAAAACGCTATAAATAGCAAAAGATTTTTGTGTAAAAACATATGTAAAATATTTTTTATTTAGACTTATGCAAAATTACAAACTTTTTCCAATATAGCAAATACTTGCAAAATAAATTTATTTTTAACTATTTTACATTATTTCTAATAAATAAAAACAATTTCCTTACCTATTAGCGAGTAATTTTAACATTTTTATATAATAATTAATATCACAAAAAGGAGCTTATTTTTCCTATAAGATATCTTTTTCGTTAGTTCTGAAACTTTAACACAAAAAAAATGATAAAAACACTTGCTATTACAAATTAAATGATTATATTTGTGGCGAAGATAAAGGGAATTATGAAAATATTGTTAAGACATGTAACTATCATAGACAAGGGAAGTTCCTATCACGGAAAGACTCAAGATGTCTTGATAGAAGATGGAATCATCAAGCAAATTAGCTCTGAAATTGCTTGCGAAGATGCCGACAAAGTGTTAAATGATTGTTATATTTCTCAAGGTTGGGCTGATAGCAGTGTGAGTTTCGGAGAACCAGGGTACGAGGAACGAGAGACCTTAGCACATGGAGCAAAAGTAGCTTGTGAAAGTGGATTCACACAAGTGATGCTCAATCCTAACACACACCCTATTACAGAAACTCGAAGCCAAGTAGGCTATCTAAGAAATGCCTCCCAAGGAACCATTACTGAGATTTTCCCCATTGGCGCCCTCACTTGTGAGAGCAAAGGAGAATACTTAACCGAGCTGTACGATATGCAAAGTGCAGGAGCGGTAGCTTTCGGAGATTATAAGCGGTGTATCTCACAGGCCAATCTGCTGAAGATAGCCTTGCAATACACAGCACCTTTTAATGGCATAGTGATCTCTTTCCCTTGTGACCGCTCTATTATGGGCAAGGGAGTAGTCAATGAACATATTGCAGCTACCCGATTGGGACTAAAAGGAATACCCGCTATTGCTGAAGAAATTATTGTGGAGAGAGACCTCTCCATCCTCGAATATACAGGTGGACGATTACACATTCCGACTATCTCTACTGAAAAATCTGTCGCACTGATAGCCGCTGCCAAAGCCAAAGGCTTGGACGTGAGTTGTAGTGTTGCAGTAAGTAATCTACACCTTACAGATGAAGTATTAGGCAACTTCAATACTGACTACAAACTACTTCCCCCCTTGCGTAATACTGTACACGTGGAAGCATTACGAGAAGGGGTGCGAAACGGGGTCATAGATATGGTAACTTCTGACCATTGTCCCCTTGATATAGAATGCAAAGCTAAGGAGTTTGACCTTGCAGAGTTCGGAAGCATAGGTCTAGAAGCTACCTTAGGTATAATGCTAAGACATTTCTCAGTGGAGAAAACTGTGGAAATGCTTACTGCTGCTAAAAAACGTTTCTCCCTACCTGTGGCGCCTATCGCAGTGGGTCAGAAAGCAGATATAACCCTCTTTACCGACCAAGGTGAGTGGGTATTTGACAAAGATTCGATCAAATCTTCTTCTAAAAATTGTGCCTTTGTCTCAGAAATAGTCAAAGGAAAAGTCTTGGGCGTTATCTCCCACAGAGGTAATTGGTTCTCAAGATAAGCCACCCCAACTTCTACAAAAAGTATATATATATTATTGTTTAACTTCAGAAAACTCTAACAAAAATTAGAAACACTTCCCTATATACCTAAATATATAGGTGTACTAACATTTACCATTTACTACCAAAAGATGAAAGGTTTTTCTTTAAACTATTTGGTAAGACCTGCTATTATAGAGCAGGAGAATGGCAAGTCTCCCGCCATTTTCATGTTACACGGTTATGGACAAAACAAAGAAGAATTCTTCTCCATAGCCAACGAACTCCCACAGGAGTATATTGTAATCTCAATACAAGCTCCCTATAAGCTATCAGATACTCAGTTTTTCTGGTATGCAATAGAGCTTGGGTCCTCCAAATGGTGCGATATAGTGCAAGCACAAGCCACTGAGCACAAGCTCCTAACCTTTTTAGGACAGGCTTGTGAACGTTTCAATATTGATATGGAACGGATCACTCTTATAGGATTTGACCAAGGAGGTATCCTTAGCCTCGCACTGGCACTTTCCTACCCTGAGAAAATTCAAAGGGTTGTGGCCATCAACAGCTACATTGATAAGAAGTTATTGAGTTTTAGCTACCAGAAGAACAACTTCGAAAACCTAAAAATCTGTCTATTACACGGATATTCCAATGAAATTGTATCCTTAGATTGGGCAGAAGAAACTACTGAGTTGCTCAAAAAGCTACATATTCCATACACTTACCAGACATTTGCTTCAGGACATGTGTTTTCAGCCGAGATGTTCTATGCGATGAAAACTTGGATAGAACAAGAAGAATAAGTGGCTATTTATGCACATGTAACCCACATTCCTTATTGGTCTTGTGCTCCCACCACCAGCGACCTGCACGGAAGTCTTCCCCTTCCTTAATGGCACGTGTACAGGGGGCACAGCCAATACTGGGGTAACCCTTGTCATGCAAAGGGTTATAAGGGATGCCATGCTTACGAAGGAATGATAACACCTCATCCGTTTTCCAATGTAGGAGCAAATGTACCTTAATGATCTGGTTACTTTCGTCCCATTCCACCATAGGCATCTGCTCTCGATGGGGGGATTGCTCAGCTCGGAGTCCTGTTATCCACACCTTATTACCTGACAAAGCGCGTTTTAGAGGTTCTACCTTTCGGATATGACAACAAGTATGTCGCAAAGGAACAGACTGATAAAAAGCGTTGATACCATTGTTTTGTACATACTCCTCTATCGCTTTTGCATCAGGATAGTAAGGAGTGATCTTGGTGTGATAATACTCATTGGTCAGTTCCCAAGTCGTATATGTCTCATAGAAGAGACGCCCTGTATCCAAAGTAAAAATCTTGACAGGGAAATGTCCCTTCATGATAAAATCAGTAATCACTTGATCCTCCATACCAAAGCTAGTGGAGAACACTACCTTATCGGGATATTTCTCAGTAAGGAGGGTAAGTATTTCAGTTTCCGTAAGGGATGTGGTTGCGGTGAGCAAAGAATCTATTTCAGAATGCATTATTTTATGTTTAGGACTGCAAAAATACGAATATTAATGATTCATAATTAATGATTCACAACTAATTAATCAATCAAACCTGATAAATAGTTTTAGATTGTATATAAATAAATACAATACATTAATTATCAATGATTTATATTTCACAAAGGGCTTTTAAGAGGTTTTTTGTTGTTTGATACATTTTTTGTACATTTGCAGAAAAATTTCATGCTAAATGATACCTTTATTTATAAGCTCTCCTGAATTATTATTCATACTCTTTGTGGCTGTGCTGCTCTTTGGCACCAATAAGATACCCGAAATAGCCCGTACTCTAGGCAAGGGAATGCGACAACTGCGAGATGCTACTTCCGAAATCAAAGAAGAAATCAACAAAAGTGTAGAGAAATCAGGTATAGATACCTCCCTGATTGATGAAGTAAAACAAGAGGTAGAGAAAGCCAAAGAAGGCTTGGAAGACCCTTTGGGAAGCATAAAACGAAACCGATAACACATGGCAAAGACGAGCAAAGAAACCCCCTTGATGAAACAGTATAACCAGATTAAGGCAAAGTATCCCGATGCCTTACTGCTATTCAGGGTTGGCGATTTCTATGAGACGTTCAAGGAGGATGCTGTCAAGACCTCACAAGTATTGGGCATCGTACTGACTTCTCGTAACAATGGTAGTGAGGATACCTCCCTAGCAGGTTTTCCTCATCATGCGCTGAATAACTACCTCCCTAAGCTCGTCAAGGCGGGCTACCGTGTGGCTATCTGCGACCAACTGGAAGACCCCAAACTCACCAAGACTATTGTCAAGCGTGGTGTTACGGAACTAGTAACCCCTGGGGTTGCCCTTAGCGATGATATATTACAAACCCGCAAGAACAATTTCTTAGCCTCCATTTGGCTACATTCGCCCTTATGTGGGGTATCCTTTTTAGACATCTCCACAGGTGAATACTACTTAGCTGAAGGAGATATCCCTTGTATAGATAAGCTATTACAAAACTTCCAGCCCAACGAAGTACTCATTGCTAAAAAACAACACAAAGAGATAGAAGAAGCCTTTGGCAAGGAGTGGCACTACTTTGGTTTGGAGGATTGGGTATATAAGGAAGATTTTGCCTATGAGGCACTTACCAAACAGTTCCACACCAATTCCCTAAAAGGATTTGCCGTAGAGCAAATGCGCCAAGGCTGGATCAGTGCAGGGGCTATACTACACTATCTGTCCGAGACTCAGCATCACCAGCTACAACACATCACCAATATCAAACGTATTGTAAGTGATGAATATGTATGGATGGACAAGTTCACCATACGAAACTTGGAACTATATGGCGGAGGCGAAGCAGGGAGTGTAGGCCTATTGGAGGTAATTGACAAGACACTTACCCCTATGGGAAGCCGTATGCTAAGGCGTTGGCTTGCCTTACCCCTAACCAACCTTAGTGAGATACAACAGCGACACCAAGTGGTAAATACTTTTGTACAACACGCTGAGCTTTGCCAGCAAGTACGAGATAATTTACACAAAGTCAATGATATAGAAAGACTTCTTTCCAAGATAGCCACTGGAAAAATCACTCCTCGTGAGCTTATCTACCTCAAGAATTCTCTCCTTGCAGTACTCCCTCTGAGGAATCTCGATCTTCCTGCAGAGGAAGTCGCCCTTAGGCGCCTTATTGAGCGTATCCATGACCTACAAGAGTTATGTGATAAGATAGCTCATACCCTTGATGAGGAAGCCCCTGTAAATATTCTAAAGGGGAATGTTATCCGACCAGGCTTCTCGACCGACTTGGACGAGCTACGCAACCTCTCTCATTCTGGAAAGGAATACCTCAACCAACTACTCGAACGTGAGATCGCCCAGACCCATATCTCATCCCTAAAGATAGATAGTAATAACGTCTTCGGTTACTATTTTGAGGTACGCAATGTCCATAAGGACAAGGTGCCTGCACACTGGGTACGCAAACAGACTTTAGTGAATGCCGAACGCTATATTAGTGAAGAACTCAAGGAATACGAGGAAAAGATACTCCATGCTCAAGAGCGTATTGCAGCCCTAGAACAAGAATATTTTGCCGCTCTGATTGAGGAGGTGATTACCTATATCTCCCCCATACAACAGACAGCTATTGCCATAGGTGAGATAGACACCCTATGTGGTTTTGCCACTTTGGCTACAGAGCGCCAATACACGCTCCCACAGCTGGATAATTCCCTAGTAATCAACCTTAAGGATGCGCGTCACCCTGTGATAGAGCAGCAGCTCCCCCCTACCCAACCCTATATTGCCAATGATATCTATCTTGACAATGAGAGCCAACAGATTATGATGATCACAGGACCGAACATGAGTGGTAAGTCTGCCCTACTGAGACAGACCGCCCTAATTGTTCTCCTTGCCCAGATAGGGAGCTTTGTACCTGCCAAGCAAGCACAGATAGGTATTGTAGATAAGATATTTACCCGTGTAGGTGCCAGTGACAACATCTCACAAGGGGAATCCACTTTCATGGTAGAGATGAATGAGGCTGCCCTAATTCTCAATAACCTTTCCCAGCGAAGCCTTATCCTCTTGGACGAAATAGGTCGTGGTACCAGTACTTATGATGGTATTTCTATTGCATGGGCTATAGCGGAATACCTACATGAACACCCTACTCACGCCAAGACGCTTTTTGCCACCCACTACCACGAACTCAATGAGATGCAAAACGAGTTTGCCCGTATCAAGAATTTTTCTGTATCGGTCAAGGAAGTTAAGGGAAGTATTCTCTTTCTGCGCAAGCTCGTGGAAGGCGGTAGCGAACACAGTTTCGGTATTCATGTAGCCAAAATGGCAGGAATGCCTCCCTATGTGATAGAAAAAGCAGAAAAAGTGCTTGAGAAATTGGAGAAAACACATCAGTTAGAAGACAACAAGGAGCAACTGAGTAAAAAGAACAAAGAAGGTATGCAACTGAGTTTCTTCCAATTGGACGATCCCCTCTTGGAAAGTATCAAGGAACAGCTCATTCATACCGATATAGACAACCTCACCCCCATAGAGGCACTGATGAAACTCAATAGTATTAAGAAGATGCTCAAAAAATAGTGACAAGTGACTAACGACTAGTGACAAGTGACCAACGACTAATGACAAGTGACGCATTGTTATTTACGAGAAAAAATGGTATCTTTGCAGGAACTTTTCACTATTTGTTTTTCACTTTTCACTCACTTCTGTTTGTTATTTCAAATAAAATACCTACTTTTGTGCGATAGAATTAAATACAATATATTATGTATAACTTATTAAAAGGAAAAAGAGGCATCATCTTTGGTGCTCTAGATGAGAACTCCATTGCATGGAAAACCGCTGAGCGTGTACATGAAGAAGGAGGTAAGTTTGTCCTTACCAATGCGCCTATTGCTATGCGCATGGGAAAAATCAACGAATTAGCTGAAAAAACAGGAGCTCAGGTAATCCCTGCAGATGCTACCAATATGGATGATTTGCAGAACTTAGTTACCAAAGCCATAGAAATCCTCGGGGGTAAGTTGGATTTTGTACTACACTCCATAGGTATGTCGGTAAACGTTCGTAAGAATATCCCTTATACCGAATCCAACTACGAATTTTACGCTAAAGGATGGGATGTTTCAGCACTTTCTTTCCACAAGGTGTGCCAAGCTCTTCATAAAAATGATGCAATGAACGAATGGGGAAGTATCGTAGCTCTCACTTACATTGCAGCACAACGTACCTTCCCTGACTATAACGATATGGCCGATAACAAAGCTTACTTGGAATCTATCGCTCGTAGCTTTGGGTACTTCTATGGAAAGGATAAGAATGTACGTATCAATACAATCTCTCAATCCCCTACCCCTACCACTGCAGGGCAAGGAGTGAAAGGTTTTGATGGCTTTATTACCTATGCAAATCTTATGTCTCCACTAGGTAATGCCACTGCTGATGACTGTGCCAACTATACTGTAACCCTTTTCAGCGACCTTACACGTAAGGTTACCATGCAGAACCTATACCACGATGGAGGTTTCTCCAATGTAGGAGTAACCCCTGAGGTTATTGCTTTTATGAACAAATAAATCTTTACACTTTATACAACACAAAAAACTATCATTGCTATTAATGATAGTTTTTTGTTATCTGTCATTCATCACTTGTCATTTGTCATTATTATGGAGCCTTTCAACAAAGAAGTATTCGACCTCTTCCAGCAAAAACTAAAAATAGGAAACCGCCGAGGAGTGCACCTCAATGCGGTAGTGAGCAACTCTCGCTATAAGTTTGATTTAGCGCGACTTTCAGCTATATTCAAGAGCCTACCAGAGCGGTTTGTCTTGGACTTACTGACGGTGAAAAACCTCAAATTCACCTTCTCCTTGCACGATACACCCTCTAC
>NZ_CALHGG010000147.1 GCF_938029845.1 uncultured Capnocytophaga sp. | reverse complement strand
AAACAAAATAAATAACTCATTTTCAGCAATATGTATTTTGAATAAGTAAAAATTAGCAGTTAGTCGTTAGTGATTAGTGGTCAGAACTAACCACTAAATTAAATATTATTCGTATTTTTGTCCCCAAAACTCAAATCTCTCATGGTAAAATCCCTTTTCCTCGCCCTTGCCTTTATAGGCTTTAGTATAAATACCTCTGCGCAATGGCAACAACACATTGACTACCAAATGGATATACAGATGGATGTAAAGACTTTCCAATACAAAGGTAAGCAAATAGCCATCTATGAAAATCATTCACCTGATACGCTGCGTACTGTCTTTTACCACTTGTATCTCAACGCCTTTCAGCCTAATAGCCAAATGGATAAGAATATGCAACAGGTACCCGATATGCCTGCCCGCTTTATGCATAATGTTGGCACAGAGGCTCAGCCTAAGTACGAAAGCAAAATAGCACACCTCAAGGAAAACGAACAAGGTTTTATACGCCTGCAATCCTTAACCCAGAATGGTAAAGAGGCTTCTTATAAGGTGATTGGTACTATCCTACAAGTAAGCCTCCCTGAGCCTATCCTCCCCCATGGAAAGGCTACCCTTGCTATGGACTACACTGCCCAAATCCCCACTATGGGGCTACGCATGGGGCGCAATAACTCCGATGGAGTAGCCCTTTCCCTCTCTCAGTGGTACCCACGTATCTGTGTGTATGACAGCCAAGGTTGGCACCCTTACCAATATATATTTGGTGAGTTCTATGGAGACTGGGCAAACTTTGATGTAAAAATCACCCTTGACAAGAACTATCTCGTAGCAGGTACCGGCACGCTACAAAACCCCGAACAAATAGGCTTTGGTTACCAAAACATCAAAGAAGTAAAGACACACCAAAAGACCCGTACTTGGCACTTCAAGGCTGAGCGAGTAATAGACTTCTCTTGGGCAGCTGATCCAGCCTATCAGCATGATATTGTGAAGACTAAGAGCGGCGTGGAACTACACTTTTTCTACAAGAATTTTCCAGAAAATTGGAAGAAATTACAAGAAATCATGCCAGAGGTCTTGGACTTCTACGAAGCTAAAGTAGGCAAATACCCTTGGAGTCATTACTCCTTTATCCAAGCAGGGCAAGGAGCCATGGAATATGCTATGTGTACTTTTATAGAGGGAGGAAAGGATCCCAAGGCTCTTGTCAAAACCGCTTGCCATGAACTGGCTCATACTTGGTTTCAGCATATCTTTGCCATTGATGAGCAGCAATATCCTTGGTTTGATGAGGGCTTTACCTGCTTCTTACAGCTTTGGGCTGATGCCGAAGTCGTTCAGAAAGACCCAGTGGTCAACTTTTCCGAATTCCGCCGTAAGGCTTTCCTTGACTATATCCAAGACAGGCAAGAGGAAGACCCTTCCATACGTGCCGACTTTTTCGAGCGTACACGCTCCTACTTCAGTACTGCCTATGCCAAAGGGACTATGTTTGCCTCCCATTTGGACTATATTATTGGTCGCAAGGCGATGGAGGCTACCTTCAAGCGTTTTTACAAGGAATACGCTTTCACACACCCTACCCCTGAGAATTTCGTGCGTTGCGCTGAAAAGGAATCGGGCATGCAGCTCTTTTGGTTTCTCAAGGAGTTTATGCATACCAATCACCATATCGGCTACTGTATAGAAAAGGTAGAAAGCAAGGGAGATAAGACCCTTGTTACCCTTAACAAAAAAGGACGTATCCCTATGCCGTTAGATCTTATTGTAATTCCCAACGGACAAAAACCTTTCTCTTTGTACATTCCCACTGATCTGACCTTTGGAGAAAAACCCAATCCATTTATCAATATGGAACGTATTGTCCTACCTGTATGGAACTGGGCTGAAAGCACTTATCAGTTTGAGTTAGATCTCCCCTTTACCCAAGTGAGAAACATCAGTATAGACCCACAGGAGTTTATGGCGGATACCAATACGGAATGCCATAACTACTAATCCAAGATAAAAGGTAAAAGGTAAAAGATAAAAAGTAAAACTATAGTCAAACAGAAAAGATTTTCGAAAAATCAGCATGAGTAGGTGTACGGACAAAGTCCTCGAAAGCTGAGTATGTGAGGGTATTCTCCCTTGAAAAAGAGCAAATTAAGAATCACTTTTATTCTATATTATTTGCATTCTAAATATGATTGACTATAAAAAATTTCTCTTGGGAGTAGAATTGGCGTAATGATACTTTTTACCTTTTACTTTTTACTTTTTTTTATTACCTTTGCCCCCAAAAAAAGAATGACCATCACAGAGATACAAAATACTATTATTGAGGACTTTTCATTTTTAGAAAGCTGGGAAGACCGCTATGAATATATGATTGACCTAGGCAAGAGCCTACCTCTGATAGACCCTCAGTACAAGACTGACAGCTACTTGATCAAGGGTTGCCAAAGCCAAGTATGGTTACATGCTGATAATGAAGGGGATATTATCCATTTCACAGCCGACAGTGATGCTATCATCACCAAGGGGATCATTGCCATTTTGATCAAAGCCCTATCAGGACAGAAAGCGGCTGATATTTTGGCTGCCGATATGAGTTTTATTGACAAAATAGGTCTTAAGGAACACCTTTCTCCTACCCGTGCCAATGGGCTGGTAAGTATGATAGAACAAATGAAACTCTATGCCAAAGCTATAACTTTAAAAAACAATTAAACTATGTCAGAAGAAAAGACACCTATTGATACCGAACTCATTGGCGAGAAAATCGTCGAGGTTCTCCATACCATCTATGACCCTGAAATCCCTGTGGATATATACGAATTGGGGCTTATCTATGATGTGTTTATCAACGAAAATCGCGATGTAAAAATCCTCATGACCCTCACTTCGCCCAATTGTCCCGTGGCAGAGGTACTCCCTCAAGAAGTCTATGAGAAGATAGGAAGCATTGATGAGATTAATGAAGTGGAAGTGGAACTCACCTTTGACCCACCTTGGGGACAGGAGATGATGAGTGAAGAAGCCAAATTGGAACTTGGATTCCTATAAAATCACTGACTATGAGAAAGATAGCTGTTATCCCTGCACGCCTTGAGGCTACCCGCTTTCCTAAGAAACTCTTACAGGACTTAGGGGGGCGCACAGTTATTGAGCAAACTTACCTTGCCACAGTGCGTACTGCCCTCTTTGACGAGGTATGGGTAGCGACTGACAGCACTGAAATTGCTCAAAAAATTAAGGGTATAGATGGAAAAGTATTCTTAAGCCAAATCGCCCACAGTTGTGGAAGCAATCGTATTGCCGAGGCAGTAGAAAACCTTCCTGCCGATATTATTGTAAATGTACAAGGAGACGAACCTTTCATACAAAAGAAAAGTCTTGAGAGTCTGTTGGAAGTCTTTGCCAACGACCCCAAAGAGCAAATTGATTTGGCTTCGCTGATGATGCCCTTGAAAGAATGGGACGATATACAAAATCCTAACAATGTAAAGGTTGTGGTGGATAAGGAGCAATTTGCGCTTTATTTCTCTCGTAGTCCCATCCCTTTCAGAAGGGACGAACAGGTCGCTTACACCTACCACAAGCACATAGGGGTCTATGCTTTCCGCAAAAGTGCTCTTATGGAATTCTATCACTTGGCTCCTACTCCTTTGGAAGAGATAGAGAAACTCGAACAACTGCGTTACTTGGAAAATGGTCGACGTATCAAAATGGTCTTCTCTGAAGTAGAAAATATCGGTATAGATACCCCCGAAGACTTAGAAAGGGCACGATTTTTGTGGAGAGATAGCGCACCCACTTTTTAGCTTTTATTCATTAGTTTAATTTCTAAGAGATGAAACATATTCTTTTGGCCTCTGCCATGCTTCTTTCTGCAGCAAGCATAGCACAAGTACAAAACCGACAAGAGATGATTCGCACCCAGAATTTGCAGAAATCTTGGGTCAAAAATATCCCTTTCCAAACCCTTGAAATTAGCCGTGGGGCGGGAGAGATTATTCAGGTAGAAAGAAACCCTAAGAACCCTTATGAGCTATATGTAGCTTTAGCCGAGTCGGGGGTATGGTATAGCGAGAACAATGGGGCGAGTTTCACTCCTACCTTTGCTGACTTTATGGCACCACAAACTACCGCTATGGCAGTGGACTGGGACAATCGTACCCTATGGGTCGCCAATCATCAAGGCGTGTTTTTCAAAGAATATGCCCAAGACTGGAAGGAGACTTCTCCTGTAGGCAATATCAATGTACGCCAAATTACCCTCATCTCCTCTACCAATGTTTGCTTAAGTGCCATGGGAGAAGGCGGTTCTATCCAAGGGGTACTCTCTACTACCGACAAGGGAAAGAACTGGAATCAAACTTTTGGACAAGTAGGAGTCAATGAGCTTAAGAAAGTACCTTCTGCTCCTGAAACACTCTTCCTCTCTGCTTGGGATTGCTCTTTTAGTCCTTCTAACATTGTTCCTGCGGGCAAGCAGTCAGGCATCTATAAGAGTAATAATGCAGGGGCTACTTGGGAACTCATCACGGGTGCAGGCTCAGGCTTCCCTCAAGGGAACATTGGGAAAATATCCTTGGCCATATTCAGCCCTACTTCTATTTATGCGCTTGTAGATAACCGCGAACGTGCCAAAGATGACCCTTCTGATCTCAATCTACAAAGCCTCTCCAACAAGGATTTCCTTGCCCTTGACGATGAGAGAATTAGCCAATATATCTACAATCATTCGCTAGAGAATAAGTATTCTGTGGAAAACCTCCGCGAAGCAGTACGTTCTGGTGCAGTAAAGGTTTCCGACTTGACCCGCTTTACTGAGGCTCTCCCTGCTGTCATCGGAGCTGAGATCTACTACTCGGCCGATGGCGGAAAGTCTTGGGTGAAGAAGAATAACAAACCTCTGACCAATGTTTTCTATAACAAGGGGTATGAAGTAGGCGCACTTGCTGTGAACCCTAAACAAGAGAACGAATTATACCTCTCTGGAGTACCTTTGCTTCGCTCTAATAATGGTGGAATTACTTGGACACTGCTTAAGGACAACCCTAAGGAACAAAAAGTATATCAACTCTTTGCCGATGAACGCCAACTGATCTTAGTAACTAACCAAGGTATGTTCCAATCCCTTGACCAAGGACGTACTTGGGCTAAACAACAGATGCCACAAACAGCCTCTGCCATTTCCCTATCTATAGGAAAGCCCGAAAATGATACTTTCTATGCTAGTATCCTCAACGAAGGTATCTTCAAGCATACTGCCAATGGTTGGTCTTTCCTAAGTCCAGAAAAAGGATCTCTTGTGGCTTCACCTGATAACAAACTCTTCCTCTCACAACCCTTTGGAAGTATCCTACAACTCAAACAAAGCAAGACCTCTCTCCCTTATGACAAGAAGGTAAAACAGCACTATCCCCTACAAACAGCCTTAGCGCTCTCCCCTCAGAATAACACCATTCTCTATGCGGGTACCAATACCTTGTTCCAGTCGCTCAATGAGGGAAAACAGTGGAATACGATCTCCCCAGATCTCACCAATGGTGACAAGGGAGGAATACTCTCCTATGGTACTATTTCGGCTATATGCGAATCACCTTTCCAGTTTGGCCTACTATATACAGGTAGTGATGATGGTATGATATACACCTCACAGAACGGAGGCGTTTCTTGGCAAATGATATACTCCTCTTTCCCTACACCTAACCGTGTGGCTTGCTTGCTAGCTTCCAAACACGCTCAAGAACGTGTATATGCTATCTTGCAAAATGACAATCATCAGGCCTTATTTTTCCGTAGCAACAATATGGGAAAGAGCTGGGATAACCTCAAGGCTAACTTACCAGAGGAAACTGTCAATGTTGTTGTGGAAGATCCTGCCAATGAGCAAGTGCTCTACTTAGGTACCGAAAATGGCTTGTATGTATCCTTTGACATGGGAGAAAAGTGGCATCCTTTCAAGGAAAACCTACCACGTACTTCCATTAGTGCTATTGCTATCAACCCTCAGACCAATCAGCTATATGTGGGAACTAAGGGACATGGTTTCTTTACAGCCAATGTTACTGCCCTTAGGGAACTACGTGCGGCAGTACAAGCACAATTGTTCTATCCTCTTAAAGAGACTTACTCTATAAAATATTCTCCTAAGTGGGGAAATGCACCTAGCCCTTGGCAATCACCTGAGGAACCTGTGCTATACTTAGAATCCTTTGCCTCCAAAGATAATAGTACGATCAAAATCAGTGTCGTTAAGAACAAAATCACCCTTTCCAAGTTCACTTATCAGACCAAAGTAGGGTTTAACTTTATTCCTTTTGACTTGGTATTCACCGAAGAAGGACGTATTGCCTATGAGAAAAAACTCCTAACTACCTTCAAGAAAGCGGACAATGGAAAGTATTATCTCCCCAAAGGCAACTATCAAATCATCTTTGAGAGCGATGCCTTTGACGAAGAACGTGTCTTGGTGATAGAATAGGATTTTTCCTTTACAAAGTATGTTAAAAATGAGAAAAATCTTTTAGGAATCAAAAAAAAATTGTACCTTAGCTCTGTAAAAATAAAACTAATTTTCCCTTAAAAAATAGTTATGTACAAAGTTTTTTTAGACGACAAAAAGATATTGGTTACCAATACTCTTAAAAAATCATATAAAAGGAAATACCGAATATTCACCCTTGGCAAGATTTCAGTAGAGGATTTTATTCGAAAGATAGACGGGTACAAGTCTGGCAAATTCCTCTTCTATATAGAGAGCCAAGACCCGCTTAAGGAATTTCTCAAGCCCTTTACCCTCATTAGTGCAGGAGGAGGAGTGGTACGCAACCCTAAAGGGCGTATCCTTTTTATCAAGCGAAAGGGAAAATGGGACTTGCCTAAAGGGAAATTAGAAACAGGAGAAGATATCAAGGAATGTGCCCGAAGAGAAGTGGAGGAAGAAACAAGAGTGAAAGACTTACGTGTATTGGGCAAGCGTGTGATTACCTACCACATATATAAGCAAGACCAACGTTGGCTCCTGAAGGAAACCCATTGGTACAATATGTATAGTGATAGTAAGGAGGATTTGCACCCTCAAAAAGAGGAGGATATAGAAGTATGTGCGTGGAAAAAACCTAAAAAACTCAAGAAACTACTGAAAAATTCATTCTCTAGCCTCCAAGAAGTGTTCAGAGGAGAATACTAACTAGTGAATAACGAAAAGTGAAGAGTGAAAAACAACTAACTCTTGAAACCGACAATAAAAACTAAAAACTGACAATTAAAAACTAATAAATATGTATTGGACATTAGAACTTGCCTCTTATCTCAGTGATGCCCCTTGGCCTGCAACTAAGGAAGAGATCATCGATTATGCGCTCCGTACAGGAGCTCCTATGGAAGTGGTGGAGAATCTCGAAGCCCTTGAGGACGAAGGAGAAATATATGAATCCATTGAGGAGATTTGGCCTGATTATCCCACTGAAGAAGATTATCTTTGGAACGAAGATGAATATTAATTTAATAAAGAGATGAAATTCATCTCTTTTTTTATCCAAATGAGCAACATTGATATTATACTAGGTATTCTCCTTTCTATTGGGGTTATACACGGATTTATGAAAGGTTTTATCTGGGAAATAGCCTCCCTATTGTCTATATTTGTAGCACTATGGGGGGCTATACACTTCTCAGCTATGGCAGCTGGTTACCTCAGTGAAGTATTTTCACTCTCTGAGAAAACCAATCAAGTAATTTCTTTCGTCATTGTCTTTCTTTTAGTCTTTGCTATAGTACGAATTGGAGGGAAAATACTCACTAAATTCTTAGAAAGTATCTCCTTGGGACTCCCTAATCGTATTGCAGGGGCTGTATTTGGTATGTTTAAGTGGTCTCTTTTTATAGGCACAAGCCTTATGTACCTTAACCGAGGTGCCCTTGAAATCATTCCTAAGGAAAGTAGCGAACAATCCTTGCTCTATGCCCCTGTTATGGAGATGAATGATTGGATTCGCACCCATATCTTCCAGTACAAAGACCTATTACCTAAGATAGGGACAGAGCCCTCCCCTACTACTCAAAGTTAAGAAAACATTAATTGATTAGTTTTTCCCCTCAAATTACTGTAACTTGCGCTGTTTTTGTACCAACTTATTAAGAATAGTTAAAATGAATTGGAAACCCCTTCTTTTTCTCCTTATCAGCGGTCTCTCTTTGACTGCTTGCCAATGGCTGAGTCCTGCTCAAAAGGATAGTAAGGTGGTAGCCAAAATAGGTGATTATTACTTATATGAGGAGGATATCCAAAAATTGCTCCCTCAAGGACATACCCTAGAAGATAGCCTACGCATCATTACCCCATACATCAATAATTGGGCACTGAAGAAACTCCTTTTCCTCAAGGCTGAAAAGAATATCCCCAACAGCAAAAAAGAAGAATTTGAACAATTGGTAAGCCAGTATCGTACGGACTTATATACTCAGTTCTACTTAGACCTACTATCCAGACAGGTGGATACCCTCATCAGCAAAAAAGAAAAAGAGGAGTTCTACCAGAAGAACAAAGACATCTTTATGCTCAGTGAGGATTTGGTACAGCTCAGATACATACAGCTCTCTCCCAAAGACTTAACTTCCAAACTAACCGCCTCTTTTAGGACTTACGCACCTAAGGATAGGCGATACATTGACTCACTCAGCCCCCACTTTACCTCCTCCTTTCTCAACGATAGTGTTTGGATAAGAGCGGCTGAGGTAAAAGAAAAGATCCCTGCCCTTTCGGCAAGAATTAGCAAGGGTAGCCTACAACAACTCATTGAGCAAAGAGACTCTACTTCTGTGTACCTGCTCAAGGTCAATAAGTACTTGGACAATACAGACTATGCCCCTATGGAGTATGCTTACCCTACCTTGAAACAAATCATCTTGAACAAACGCAAAAATAACTATATCAATAACTTAGAAAAAGAAATTATCAATAATGCTATTCAGAACAAACAATTTGAACTCTATGAACAGAATTAGTATTACCTGCTTATTATTCCTATCTACTTTCTTCTCTATCAATTCTCTATGGGCACAATCCCAAAGAGAAAAGATTGATGGAGTAGCCTCCGTCGTGGGAGATTATCTCATCTTGGAAACAGACATTGATCGTGCTCTGATAGAGCTTCGCTCTCAAAATGTGGATACTAAGGGCATAACCCGTTGCCAACTATTGGGAAAACTCATGGAAGACAAGCTCTATGTAAGCCAAGCCATTCAGGACAGTATCAAGATTTCCGATACTGACATTCGTGATGGGGTAAGCCGCCGTATTGAGTTCTTGGTAGAACAATTGGGAGATATGAAGAAGGTAGTAGAATTCTATCACAAGGATGATGAGCAGTCCCTACGCGATGAGCTTTTTGATATTCTCCGCCAGAACGAACTTAGTTCCCGCATGAAAGCCAAGATTGTAGAGAATATAGAAGTTACTCCAGAGGAAGTAAAACAATTCTTCAACAAAATACCACAGAGCGAACTCCCTACCATAGGTACTGAGCTGGAGATTGCCCAAATCGTTATAGAACCCAAAGCACCACAGAGTGAAGTGGACAAGGTTATAGCACAGCTCAAAGAAATCAAAAAAGACATCGTAGAGAACGGAGCGAGCTTCTCCACCAAGGCGATCCTCTATTCGGCGGATCGTGCTACAGGAGGCAAGGAACTGACTTTCAATAGGCGCTCAAGCTTTGCCAAGGAGTTCAAGGACGTAGCATTCTCCCTACAAGAAGGAGAAATATCCGATCCCTTCAAGACCGATTTCGGTTGGCATATCCTACAAGTGGTCAAGATAAGAGGAAAAGAAGTTTCCGTACGCCATATCCTTATGGTGCCTCAGATTCCCGATGCCTCTTTAGAGGAAGCTAAAAAGAAAATTAACGACATACGCGATAAGATTATCAACAAAGAATTTACCTTTGCCGAAGCAGCAAAGAATTTCTCTGATGAAAAAGAAACCAAAGAAGATGGAGGGCAGCTACTCAACCCTGAAGACTATTCTACCAAGTTTGAGCTTACCCGTATGGAACCTGCACTATACTCTCAAGTCTCTTCCCTTAAGGATGATGAGGTTTCTTTCCCTATTGTGGATGAAGATAGAACTGGAAGAAAGATGTACAAAATATATCGTGTAACCAATCGTATAGGCGAACATACTGCCGATTTTGTCAAGGACTATACCCGCATCCGTGAATTAGCTCTTAAGGAAAAACAACTCGAAGCCGTACAGAAATGGATGAAAGAAGCTATTAAAAAGACTTTCGTTTCGGTAAAAGGATCGTATAGAAACTGTACTTTTTCTAACAATTGGCTCAAAAAGTAATAACTAAGCGGTTTGTAGGACATAAAATATTTTAGATTTTTTATTGTGTATGTCATTTATTTTTTGTAATTTTGACATCATCAATCATAATCACTGATAAAAAATATTCTTATGAAAGTAACCGTAGTAGGTGCCGGTGCAGTCGGCGCAAGTTGTGCAGAGTATATTGCACTAAAGAATTTCGCATCAGAAGTTGTTCTGGTGGACATCAAAGAAGGATTTGCTGAAGGTAAAGCCATGGACCTTATGCAAACAGCTTCCCTTAATGGTTTCGATACTCGCATCAAGGGGGTTACAAACGATTATTCCCAAACTGCTGGAAGCGATGTAGCTGTAATCACCTCTGGTATTCCTCGCAAACCAGGTATGACCCGTGAAGAACTCATTGGTACCAATGCCAATATCGTAAAATCGGTAGTAGAACAATTGGTGAAATACTCTCCTAATGTCATTGTTATTATCGTAAGTAACCCTATGGACACTATGGCTTATTTGGTACACAAAGCTACCAAATTGCCTAAAAATCGCATTATAGGTATGGGAGGCGCATTGGATTCTGCTCGCTTCAGATATCGCTTAGCTGAAGCTCTCAATAGCCCTATCTCCGATGTAGATGGTATGGTTATCGCTGCTCACAGTGACAGTGGTATGTTACCGCTTACTCGCTTGGCTACCTATCGTGGAGTACCTGTAAGCCAATTCCTATCTGAAGAACGCCTTGCTCAAGTATCTGAAGACACTAAGGTGGGAGGGGCTACCCTTACAAAACTTTTAGGCACTTCCGCTTGGTATGCTCCAGGAGCTGCTGTTTCTGCCTTAGTTCAAGCCATTGCTTGCGACCAAAAGAAACTATTCCCTTGCTCTGTACTACTCGAAGGAGAATATGGACAAAAAGATGTCTCTGTAGGGGTACCTGTGATCATCGGTAAAGATGGTGTTGAGAAAATCGTAGAAATAGAACTCAACGAAGCTGAAAAAGCTAAATTCAACGAAAGTACCCAAGCTGTACGCGAAGTAAATAAAGCGTTGGAAGGTATTATCTAAGATAAGCACATTTTATCACATAAAAATGAGGCTGTCCCCACTGGAGGACAGCCTCTTGTCATATTACTTAAAAATCAATTAAGAGCCACAGTTGATAAAGAGTACTGGAGTACCATCTTCTTCATACCCCTCTATATCAAAGCCTTCAAAGAAGATATGATCACCTAAATCTTTGTTGGCCAAAGTGTTGTGTATCAGCCAAAGAAGCTCTAAAGCTCCAAAAGAAGCACCATCACCTGAGAAGAGTTCAGAGACAATGAGCGCTTGGTAAAGACCATTTTCATCAGGCTCCCCTTCCAAAAGATGCTCATTGGCAAGTATTTCAAAATCATGAAGTTCTCTCTTGCTCTTTATCCAAGCCTCATACATAATCTTCACCTTAGGTGTTTTGAATATGGTACCAAAAGGATTGAAGTTGTTTAGGCTATTCTCCATATCGGAATTATAGGCTTTAACCGCTTCCCAGAATATCATGAGCCCAGGGAAGTGTTCTTGGGTAAATGCCCAGTATACTTGATCCAAAAGGCTTGTATTCTGTACGGGAGCATAGTCCTGGCATACATTGGGACGATTTACATCTACCACAGGTGGATAAGGTATATCTTTTTCGGAGAAAAGTTCCAAAAGGGCAGAACTATCATTTTCCAATTTGTACAGCATCTCCTGCTCATATAGGGGTACCATGGTGTAAAAATGCACCTCCTTACCAGTAGGGAGCTTCGCTATGGCATCTTCCCCCTTCTTGTCATCCGTACCGATGAGTAGCATACAGGTGAAGTTGGTTCCCTCCAAAGGTTCCCCAGTAGGAACGGTATGTCCCCAAGCCAAGAAAGTATCTTGTTCTATAGGTAAGCGAGAGAGGATTTTAAGCCAACGCATAGGCCAATAATCTTTTTCTTCCTCACTCTTGATATTCCAATCAGCAGGTAGGTGAATCACCATCTCTGCAAAAGGACTACCTGTGAATCCGTCAGGTATATTCATATGATAAGCTCCCATACCTCCTGTAATTAGCGTGTAGTAATTGCGTTCGGGGGTAGGTTTCACTATATAGATATCGCAGTGAATATCGGGAGAAACCAACTCATGAAATACCTCGTCAAACTCACCAATATTTTCCTTGATATAATCTTCCAAAGCCTCACGCTCCTCCTCCTCGTAATAAGCAGGTTCAAAGTTACGGGACAAGAACTCTATGGTATCCTTCTCTTCCGAGTAGGCCATACGTTCTGTTTCCAGACCTTCTATGGTAGCGGATAACCATTGGAAAAGTCCCGCAAAAACAAAAGACACCTCATAATTCTCCAACTTTTCATCAGGAGTTACTCCGATAAGTTGTCCATAGATACCATCTTCGTCATTATCAAAGTCAAAGCACAAATAGCTATCCTTCTCTCCCTCTATACGTTGGGTCATAAAAGGTACCCACTTACGGCTAAAGAGCTGATTCTTCACCTCTCCCTCATCTACAAACTCATCTTCGGGTATCTGCTTATTTGCCCAATCTCTTCCGAAGTGATTTTCTAAGAAAGAGACAATGTTCTTTTGGGCTTCCTCTATTTCTTCAAGATTAAGAAAGCGCTGACCTACCCCAAAGAAAGGTCTGTTATCTTGTTGTCCGCTAAAGGTTCTATGCAGCTGCTTGAACTCCTCAGGCAGATCAAAGCCGAAGCGATCCTCAAAGCGTTCTATTTGCTCCTCTGTAGCGGGAGTACCCAAGCGTAATGCC
This sequence comes from uncultured Capnocytophaga sp., assembly GCF_938029845.1. Classification (GTDB taxonomy): domain Bacteria; phylum Bacteroidota; class Bacteroidia; order Flavobacteriales; family Flavobacteriaceae; genus Capnocytophaga. The sequence continues at coordinate 8,368 of NZ_CALHGG010000147.1, read as the reverse complement.
ATTGAGGGGGCGTATTCCTTAAGGGTATCTACAAAATCCTCCAAGATATATTCCACCTCGCCACGGCCACCTTTGACCGCTTCACGTAGAGAGATACCTTTCTTATCCGCCAAGGCTATATAGTGTAACAATTCTTGAGTACCAGAAAGAGAAGTAGCACGTTCCAAGTATTTTCTGGCATTATCCATATCATTGAGATAGAAATAAGAATACCCTATACGGTAATTCCAACTCTCTGTATCTCCTATTTCTTCTTCTAAATACTTGAACACCTCTACCGCACGGCGTAAATATTTTTCATTTTCCTCGGAAGGATCTAACCAATACAAATTATTATAGGCACGTCCTAACTCACTAAGTACCTCGGTAGTTTTGCTCTCATGAGGTAATTTCTCTATGAAATCAACGATTGCCTGAATATGGTCATCTTCGTTCCACTTATCAATTTTTTTTAGGATTTGTTGCTCTGTCATAATTTCTATTTATTTATTAGTGAAGTAGTTAAGAAAAGTGTAGACAAAAAAAAAGTGGCAAGCTACCTACATCGCACCGCTACAACCTTATACCTTTGCTGCGTTCCCACCCTGGAGGATTCTAAGGGAGCTGGTCGTGTAGGACTTGCCGAGTGCAAAGGTACAAAAAAAATTATAACTTCCAACTGCTATCACGAATTTTTTTCGTACTTTTACACAAAATTTTTCACCCCTTGCTCCTCCTTCTAGAAATGGATTAGCAAAATACTGAAATACAGCAACTTATTTAATTTTTACCCTATGACAACCAACCAAACATTCACCATGATTAAGCCCAATGCCGTAGAGAAGGGGCATACAGGAGCTATTATTGACCAAATTATTAAGGGAGGCTATCGCATTTTAGCCCTCAAATATGTTTGGCTAAGCCAAAGAGAAGCTGAAAAATTCTATGAGATTCACAAGGAGCGCCCTTTCTTTGGGGAGTTAGTGGGTTTTATGTCCCGCAGCCCCATAGTAGCTATTGCTTTGGAAAAGGACAATGCTGTGGAAGCCTTTCGTGAATTCATTGGAGCTACCGATCCTGCCAAGGCCGCTGCAGGTACCATTCGTGCCAAATATGGGGAAAGTGTAGGAGAAAATGCCATTCATGGCTCCGACTCCAACGAAAATGCCCAAAGAGAAATAGGATTCTTCTTCTCAGAAAGAGAGATATACAAGTAACTAATGACTAGTGACTAAATGATAAGTGAAAAGTGAAGAGTGGGTAACTGTTGTTACTATTCACTCTTCACTTTTCGTTATTCACTTAATTCTCTTCTCGTTATTCTTTTGGTTTAATCAGAAACAGATACACAGGGAAGTGGTCGGAGTAGCCACCCGTATAGCTACCATTGGCATAGCTACGGAAAGGATAGCCTGCAAACCGTCCTGAAGGATTGGCAAGCTCTGGGCTATTGAATACACCTGCTTTCCAATATTTGTACCCTTCTACCTCCTTGCCTATATAGCCATAGGTAAGTACAAATTCGTCAAAAAGGCTCCAACTATCACGGTAAGCTAAGGTACCTACCCCTTTCTTGAAGAGACGTTCCATAGGATTGTATAGCTCGCCTTGGCTTACTTTTTCTTTATCTGCCTTGGTCTTGAGTACTTTCTTAAAGCCTGAATTTGTAGGATCATCATTGAAGTCACCCATGCTGATGACCTTTGCCTTGGGATTGATAGCGGTCAAGGAATCAAAGATGTGTTTGTTCAGTGCTGCTGCTGCTTCCCTAAAAGGACGAGAAGCGGCCTCTCCTCCTGAGCGTGAAGGCCAGTGATTGATGATAAAATGTAGCTCCTCCCCTTCCATCTCTCCTGAGATAAGAATCTGATCACGGGTATAACGAGGCTTGCCCGAAGGGTCTTTGATATCCAAAAAGTGCTTGGAGGTATGAGTAGGGGTGAATACGTCTTTCTTATACATAAAAGCCACATCTATCCCACGAGCATCGGGCGAATCATAATGTACGATACCGTAATTGTAATCCTTAAGGGCTTCACTATGGGCTAAATCCTCCACCACACTGCGATTCTCTACTTCCGAAAGCCCCACAAAATCAGGTGCCGTACCCGTAACATCCCGCCCTATCTTAGCGATAGTGGAAGCTATCTTATGAATATGATCAAAGTAGTTAGCACTTGTCCAGTGGTCTTTACCCTCAGGAGTACGTTCGTCATCAAACTTCTTCGGGTCATTGATGGTATCGAACAAATTCTCCACATTGTAGAAAGCCACTGTGCGTACCTTATACTGCTTGGTTTGTGCCTGCATAGATAAACTCATAAATATCAATGAGATAGAAAATAATAAATAGATTTTTTTCATGTAAATTACTTTTATACAAAGATACGTTTTTTTCTTGAGATGAAACACTTTTATTTTTAAAAGAAATAAATTCACCAATGTATCCTTTTTCTTTACAGCATTTAGAGTGCTTTATAGGCTTTAAAAACCATCGCTGGTGTGAGCTTGCCCCTCGCACCTATAAGGATGGAGCCTGTAGCTCCCATAAAAACCAAAGGCGCTACTTAGTAGTAGGCACGAGCTATAAAAGACACACCAACAGGGAGTCTTACATTCCTAAGTGATTGATATAGTAATTTGTACTTTGGGCTATACATTGTTTTTTACAAAATACTTTTGCCATACTGCTGGTATTGTTCCTCATTCCCAATGCTTTTTCACATATTGCTTATCGTCAGTCTCTTCTAGGTTTTTCATTACCTCTGAAATTCTCCAACCAAAATCCTATCTCCACTCCCAGAGGAAGCTCCGCGAAAGAGAATCCCCTCAAAGATAATGTATTTGTCCTCAAAGAAACCTACATTCTTATTGAAAACTAACAAACCAGCCATTGGAATATGGTGTGTTTTCCAAGTTTTCCCTTTGTCAAAAGAAAAACGCAAGGTATTTCCCCGACTATGAAGGTTTGTATAATCACAAATAAAGTCCTTATAATAATAGTATTTTTCACGATTCTCTTTGGTTATCTTACGGACAAAGTTTTCCTTGAGATCGTAAATGGTTATTATTTCTTTTTCTTCGTCATTTTCATTTTCTACTTTTTGCAAAGAAAGAGGAGTATTATAGTTTGAATAATCTTCTGTAAGGAAATAATCATACTTATGCTTGAGTTGTTTAAAGAGCTTATCTTCTCCAGTAATTACATTATAGGTGCGGAGTTCTAATATCCTATCATAATATAAGATATCTCCATTCTGATGAATAGGGTAATACGGATAATTAGTAAATTTCTCAGGTATTTCATATGATTTTATAGAATCCTGAGTTAATACATCTACCAAAAAACGTATTTCATTCCTTTTGCATTTTAAAAAGCGACCATCAAAATTATCATAGTAGATTTTATTTCTTCTATCATACTTGTCTATTTCCTTTATCTTAAGAGTTTTATGGTTAAAGAGGTATACATATTCATATTTATAATCAGAGGTATAAATGATGCTATTATCCTTCGTATAGGCTACAGCATCATATACATCCTCTCCTTCAAGAATGAGTTCTTTGTAGGATTGTCCTCTATCCGTCGAGATATAAAGTACGGCTTGTTTTTCTGTAGCAGTGGGATCAAATTCAGGTGTATCCTTCTGTGCTCCTAAGACAATAATATTTTCGGTAGGTGAAAATACCACACTTAATTGTTTGTCTGAGCCAGGATTGAAACCATTGTTTCTTTTTTTGTACAAATCTATAAAGTCATATTGGGCTGTCCATTTCATGTTATTATCAGGGATTAAGGTGGTACAACCCATAACTAAAATGAGCAAAATCGCCAATTGTAGGCCTATTAAAAGTCTATTTTTCATTATTTTCATAAGAAATACTTTTTATTTTTTAACCCTATCTCAGGAACTCTCCAACCATAATCCTACCTCCACTCCCAGAGGAAGCTCCGCGAAAGAGAATCCCCTCAAAGATAATGTATTTGTCCTCAAAGAAACCTACATTCTTATTGAAAACTAACAAACCAGCCATTGGAATATGGTGTGTTTTCCAAGTTTTCCCTTTGTCAAAAGAAAAACGCAAGGTATTTCCCCGACTATGAAGGTTTGTATAATCACAAATAAAGTCCTTATAATAATAGTATTTTTCACGATTCTCTTTGGTTATCTTACGGACAAAGTTTTCCTTGAGATCGTAAATGGTTATTATTTCTTTTTCTTCGTCATTTTCATTTTCTACTTTTTGCAAAGAAAGAGGAGTATTATAGTTTGAATAATCTTCTGTAAGGAAATAATCATACTTATGCTTGAGTTGTTTAAAGAGCTTATCTTCTCCAGTAATTACATTATAGGTGCGGAGTTCTAATATCCTATCATAATATAAGATATCTCCATTCTGATGAATAGGGTAATACGGATAATTAGTAAATTTCTCAGGTATTTCATATGATTTTATAGAATCCTGAGTTAATACATCTACCAAAAAACGTATTTCATTCCTTTTGCATTTTAAAAAGCGACCATCAAAATTATCATAGTAGATTTTATTTCTTCTATCATACTTGTCTATTTCCTTTATCTTAAGAGTTTTATGGTTAAAGAGGTATACATATTCATATTTATAATCAGAGGTATAAATGATGCTATTATCCTTCGTATAGGCTACAGCATCATATACATCCTCTCCTTCAAGAATGAGTTCTTTGTAGGATTGTCCTCTATCCGTCGAGATATAAAGTACGGCTTGTTTTTCTGTAGCAGTGGGATCAAATTCAGGTGTATCCTTCTGTGCTCCTAAGACAATAATATTTTCGGTAGGTGAAAATACCACACTTAATTGTTTGTCTGAGCCAGGATTGAAACCATTGTTTCTTTTTTTGTACAAATCTATAAAGTCATATTGGGCTGTCCATTTCATGTTATTATCAGGGATTAAGGTGGTACAACCCATAACTAAAATGAGCAAAATCGCCAATTGTAGGCCTATTAAAAGTCTATTTTTTGTTGTTTTCATAAGATACATATTTTATTTATGGCATCACTTCTGAAATTCCCCCTACTATATAACTCTCTGAATTTCAAACGAATGAATATCCCATAATGTTGTATTTAATTAGTCAAAAGGAGCTCTATTTTGGTTAATTTCTGCTATACTAATATTCTTAGGCTCTATGATAAGATCCTTCCCATTGCTCCCTATTAAGCGAGTTGTTACATGAGTGTTATTTCGATTCAGACGAAAGTAAAGTTGCGCTGTTACCTCCTCAGGATGTTCTCCGAAAACCTTTTTATAAGTCTCACCACTCTGTTCCCAATCAAAGGTAATAGTAGCAGCATATTTAATTCCATCAAAAGCTTTATAATTTATACTTATTTCCTTATACAACGGAAGTTTCCCTATAGGTTCTTGACATACTTTAGGTTTAAGAATAGTTTCTCTTTCAGTAGTAGGTTCTAAATCGGTATAAAAAATAGTATTGGCTTCCCCATTCCAATATTGAAAGAAAACATCTCCCATTTTTCCGTCAGGGATTTCAAAAGTAGGGTACCATCGGTATTGGGTCTCAGCATAGCGATCCCATAGGTTATAGGGAATAGGTTTTCCTTCATTGGCTTTCTGCACCTCCAAAGGAACTATATTGGGTGCTGTAGCAAGGCTCTTTCTATATTCCTTATCAAAAATAAGTAGCTCGTGGCTATCCATATCAGAAGTTTCTGTTAGATAGATCTGAGAGGCTTGGAAGCGTCCTACCTCTGTAATAGGGGAATAGCCTTTTCCTACCCATACCACAACAGTGCCTCCAGGAGCTAAACCCACTACCAAACCATCATAGGTAGTATGGCGTAGTTCCCCATAGCGAATGCGCTGCTCAAAGCCCTCTTTGAACAGTTTTTCTATCTTTTCATAGTCAAGGGAAGCTTGTAGGTTATAAAAGCAATTCTCTATAAAAGAAAACCATACAATATCTATATCCTTAGGGAGTTCCTTGGGGTCATTTCCTTCATTGACATAAGCACTTCCCCAATCAGGTTCTTCGGTTGAGCACCATAAATCACTCGTTATATATTGTGGGCCAACCCTTCCTGCATATACATGGATAGGATAGCCAATAGGGGCATTCACAGAGATTCCCCATTCATATTCGGGTTCGTTCATATCCTTATTATTGCTGTTATGGTTTTGACAGCTAGCGAGCTGCAGGGGTAAAAATAAGAATAACCATATTTTCCTTACAAATGTCTGTGCCATAGTTCTGTTACTTTTTATTCAAGAGGAGTGCTTTTATAATTTCTTCATCAGGAACTTCTTCCGCATCAAATCTTTCTCCGTGTCCTCCATAAATTAACTCCCCTCCATCAATTAATTTATCAATTACAATTTCTTTAGTTCCGTCTTTAATAACTATAAATCGTTTTTTATTATTTTCCTTTTCCTCCTTTGGAAAAAATGATAGTATGTAAGCCTTAGGACAATCGGGATGCTCCTTATAAATCACACGTTTAAAATCAAGATTAGAAGGGTTAGTAGGTACTTTGTATTCTAAATCTACATTGAATTTTTCTCTACATAAAGCTATTATTTCTTTCAAAGGGGTAGAAAAATCAGCTTCATAATCTATGATACTTTCTACCTTACCCTCTTTTGTATAGGTAATTTCCTTGCCAATAGAGGTATCTCCTAACTCTGTTTTCTTGGTATATATGGTACCTGTATCTAAATAGTACCCACGATATACTTGATATCTGTTATAAGAGTTAAACCAATACAAACCTGCATATTGATCACCTTTCCCAAATCTGTATACGTTTCCTTTTCCATCAGGATACTGCATTACATAATGCCTTCTCTTTCTTTTCCCTTCTGCTATAATCGTATCTACAAGAGTCTCTATTTCATCCAGACAAAGGAAAGCGTCTCCCTTATACTCTCCGTTTTGATCAAATATACCCTTTTCTGTGGGGTGAGTAGTATTCTTCTGTGCTGAACAAGAGAACGAGACCAGCAAAGTTATCCCTAAAATAATGAAGGCTAAGAAAGATTTATGACATATATGGCACATGCTTGAATCCTATTTTTGCCGACAAATATACAAAATAATTCGTATATTTGCCCTTTATTTTTCTCTTTATTATGGCAGACGATCAAAAGATTATCTTTTCCATGAATAAGGTTAGTAAGACCTATTCATCTACCAACAAACAGGTGCTTAAGGACATCTATCTGAGTTTCTTCTACGGGGCTAAGATTGGTATTCTGGGGCTCAATGGGGCGGGTAAGTCGTCCCTACTGAAGATTATCGCTGGGATAGACAAGAACTATCAGGGCGAAGTGGTTTTTGCCCCTGGCTATACAGTGGGTTACCTAGAGCAAGAACCTAAATTAGACGAGGAAAAAACGGTTATTGAGGTCGTTCGCGAGGGGGTAGCCGAGACGGTGAAGCTCTTGGAGGAGTTCAACCATATCAATGACCTCTTTGGCCTAGAGGAGAACTACTCCAATCCCGACAAAATGCAAAAGCTCATGGACAAGCAGGCGGAGTTACAAGACAAAATAGATGCGCTGAACGCTTGGGAGCTTGACAATCAGCTAGAAGTAGCCATGGATGCCCTCCGTACTCCTGATCCTGATACCCCTATCAAGGTACTCTCCGGAGGGGAACGCCGCCGTGTAGCCCTCTGCCGCCTCCTATTACAACAGCCCGATGTACTACTCTTGGATGAGCCTACCAACCACCTTGATGCCGAATCGGTGCTATGGCTCGAGCAGCACCTACAACAGTATGCAGGTACGGTGATCGCTGTCACCCACGACCGTTATTTCTTGGACAATGTAGCGGGCTGGATCTTAGAGCTTGACCGTGGCGAGGGAATCCCATGGAAGGGCAACTACTCCTCTTGGCTAGATCAAAAGGCCAAACGCCTTGCTCAAGAGCAAAAAGCGGAAACTAAGCGCCAGAAGGTGCTCGAACGTGAGCTTGAGTGGGTACGACAAGGAGCTAAAGGGCGCCAAGCCAAACAGAAAGCGCGCTTGCAGAACTATGACCGCCTACTGAGTGAAGACCAAAAACAATTGGAGGAAAAGCTCGAAATCTATATCCCCAATGGGCCTCGCTTGGGTACCAATGTCATTGAAGCACGCCATGTAAGCAAGGCTTTCGGAGATAAGCTCCTATATGACGATCTTAACTTTGTACTCCCTCAAGCGGGTATCGTGGGGGTGATAGGTCCCAATGGTGCCGGAAAATCCACCATCTTCCGTATGATTATGGGGGAAGAAAAGCCCAATAGTGGAGAGTTCCTCATAGGGGATACAGTGAAAATCGCCTATGTAGATCAGACCCATAAGAATATAGACCCCGAAAAGAGCATTTGGGAAAACTTCTCCG